>JAUPLE010000211.1 GCA_030837085.1 Acidobacteriota bacterium
ATACCCAGAGCGACCGGATATTTCTTGTAAGCCCGGGAAAGGTATCCTACTTTGCAAAGGAGGGAGCATTCATAAATGAGTTTCGCACGCTTTCGTCGGACATGAGAGTGAAACCCCTGGGAGAGGGCTTTGCCGGTGGCAGAGTGATGAATGAAAACAATGTTCTGTATATTTCCATAGGCATTTACGATGCGGAGCTAAAGAAGATCAAAGAGTTTCACAAGCAGGAGATGGAGGTGCAGGTGGGAGGCAAGGGGACCAAAGTATTTGCCCACATCTTGCCTTTTCATGTGTCCGGGGATTTACTATTTATTGCCAAAGGAGATGATTTTGTCATCGAAGTGCTGGATAAAAGCGGAAACAAACAATGCGCCATTACTTACGACTATAAACGATTAAAGGTCACGGATGCGGATAAAAATAGGGTGATGGATTTTCTAAAAACAAACCCGGAGACCGCCCCGTATTTGGAAATGCTGAAACCTATCATATTTCCGGACTATTTCCCGGCTATACAGAATTATTACGTGGCTGATGGCAAGGTGTATGTGTTCACTTATAAGAGGGGTGAAGGTAAGAGTGAGTACTTTATTTTCGATACGAAGGGAAAATTCGTAAAGACATCGGTTATCCCGTATGCGTTTATGACCCCGGTGGACGAGTCTCCCGCGGCGATCAAGAATGGAAAGTTTTACCAATTAATTGAAAATGAAGAGACAGAGGCATGGGACCTTCATATAAATGAGATATGAGGTTTGTTTTTCTTTACCTCAATTTGGCCACTGCATAAAGGGGATAGTTATGAATATCACCATCGATTAAGAAATTGGATAGAGAGAAACGAATTCCATAGGGAGAGCGATCGTGCAGATCTAAAAAGAGTCTTAAGCTTTTAAGTGAGCCGGTGGAGCCGCTTTTGACTTCTACCGGTATAACGGTAGGGCCTTGCTGGAATAAATAGTCCACTTCTGCATTACTGGAGCGGTCTTCCCTATGCCAGTAAAACAACCGGTTTTTCCGGTCGGGAACCGAATAGGCCAGCAATTCCTGTCCGATGAAGGCCTCTGTCAATGGGCCCTTATTTATAAAATTGAATTTAGGATCCAGGAGCCATGACCCGGGATCGACATCCAGTATGGTTTGACTTAGGGCAATATCGAGAAAAACCAGTTTAAAGGTTTCTTCTTTTGCGGATGCAGCCAACGGGATGCCCTGCCCACTGCTGTGGGTAATTTTATGGACGATACCGGCTTTTTCCAGCAGTTCCAGGGACGGTCTCAGCTCACGGGCGCGGAACTCCCCCGGGATACTATTGTATTTGAATTTTTTACCCAGGAGGCCGGGAATCGAATTAAAAAGAAGTTCCACATATTTTAACTGGTATTTTTTAGCGTACTTATTAAAATCTTGTCGATACGTATCGACAATGGTCCGGTGTATCTTAAAACACTTGTTTAAATCCGAGGTTTCGATAAAACAAGTTACTACTTCGGGCATCCCACCCACGGCCATATACTCACCCAGTAAGAGGAGTAATTTACTATGGCCGGCCTCGCTGATTTTTTCATGGGGATCATGGTTCACCAGGGTTTCGATTAACAAATTTTCCTCCCTGGCATTCAAATATTCCAGGAAGGAGAGGGGGTACATATAGAGCGAGTCGACACGGCCTACAGGCATACCGATGTTTTCCAATTCAAATTCCAGCAGAGAACCCGCGGCAGCCACATGAAGTCCGGGGAGCATTTCATAAAAATACCTCAACGCCTTGATGGCATTGGGGGCCTCTTGAATTTCATCTAAAAACAGGAGGGTTTCGCCGGGTACGATCTTTCTCCCTGCAATTAACGATAGATCGCGGGTTATTCGTCGAGGATCAAGATCATAGTCGAATACCTTTTTTGCTTCGGGCTTAAGTTCAAAATTGATCTCCACATAGTCCGGGAAATCCTTTCCCAATTGCCTGATAATAAAGGTTTTCCCCACCTGCCGGGCGCCCCGGAGCAAAATAGGCTTTCTTGGCTCATTCTCTTGCCATTTTTTTAACTCTGAAAAAATTGTCCGCTTCATTCCACTTACCTCGATAATCAAAACTTTACACTTTACACATTACACGTTCAAACTATACGATACCATTTTTATGGTCTAAAATCAAGGGTGTTTTTGAAATTCATGGTCCAATATCAAGGGTGTTTTTGAAATTTATGGTCCAAAATCAAGGATGTTTTTATATTTCATGGCTCAATGGGAAGATAAAATGGCCCCAAACCGTTTATTAACCCACATATAACGGTTTTACCGATTTTCTCGATTTTCTCGCCGGGATTTGCCCTGGGAATACCAGTATGAATGGAGTAATGAAGGTAGAGGGAATATGGATATGGCGCCAGACGAATTTTTCTCTCCCAAAATTTCCTTTATAAAAATAATTTAACAATTAAAAATTGACAGCTAATCCAATTATTGATTAGTTCAACCCAGAGAACTTGAATAATATACCATCTACAAGAATAACTTGAACTTCTGCATCCATTTTTTTTGTTAATTTATTTTTTTGCTACTTTATTTTTATTCAATCGATATTGTGTTTGTAATAAATATGTCAACGCTATTTTCATCTTGATTCATTTATTTTCACTTTTTCTGGTATCTTTATAAGCATTCCCGCTACCAGCCATTTTTTCTGAACTTGAACAAGTTGAACTTATCTTGAACTTTTCTTGAACCGCGCTCACCAGGTTTGAGAATTTGAAAATCATCAGATAGGAGGGGTTTTAGGTCTTTTTAAATGTAATATTTTCAGAATTTTTTTGATACCTGTTTTGTGGAAATGCCAGGATTGTCACAATCTTGGAAATCCCTCCAGGATTCCCACAATTTTTTGGAAAACTCTACGAGTTTCCCACAATCCTTTGGAAAAGCCAAAAACGGCTTTCCCACGTTCCCACAAAACCTTTTTTTATAATTGTCGCCTGTCAATTGGCTATTTAAAAGATCTTTAAATGGCCTTTAATTGCCTTTTAATTGTGATTTTAATAAGGTTTAAAGGGAGCAGTTGGCAGTTGGGCATGAGGCCCAATTTAGAGGAGAGTGGATAGAATGATGAATGATGATAAAAATATAGAAGGTTAGAAGGTTAGAAGGTGAGAAAAAACTGGGAAACCGGGATAATTGTTAATAATCAATTGTTAATGGTTAATGGTTAACGGGGAATTAGAGGAATGAGTGAAGGTTAGAAGGTTAGACGAACGGAAATGATGAATGATGAAAGACGAAAAAACACGAATCGGACGAACACGGTGGTTCGCCCATACAGAAACCTATTCATTAACCCATGAACATTGATCCACGTTTTTCACTTCGTGTGTCTTCGCGTTCTTAGCGGCTAAATCGAAATTGCGGCATAGCCACCAAGACTCCAAGGCACAAAGGTTCACCAAGGGCTTCTGCTTTTTTGTCCGTGAGTGTCCGTGTTGCCATATTGTCCGGGGCTACCCTTTAAAGGAATAGTTCTTTGATCTTCGGTTTATTAGCTTTCAAGTCGTCGGGTTTCCCTTCAAAGGCCACGCGGCCCAATTTAATGGAATATACCCGGTGGGATATCTCCAGCACTTCCATTACTTTTTGTTCAACGATCAGCATGGCAATATTAAATTCCCGGTTAATTTCCACCAGTTTCTTGAAAACATTTCCCTGCAAATTGGGGGCAAGACCAAGGGAAGGTTTATCCAATAGCAAGAGCTTTGTCGGTGGGATTAAGGCCCGTGAAAGGGCCAGCATTTGCTGCTCTCCTCCGCTTAAATTCCCGGCGCTCTCTTTTAAGCGGCTTTTTAAGACCGGAAACGTTTGTAATATGATTTCGATGCGTTCTTTTAATAGTTTTTTCGGGAGATTAAATCCGCCGATTTCCAGGTTATCCAGGACCGACATTTCGTCGGATACCCGGTTTCCCTGGGGGCAATAGGTTAAACGCATTTCAATTTTTTGGGCAATGGATGTCTTCTTAATAGATTTTCATTCAAAAAATATTTTGCCCATGCAAAACTGGAGGATACAATATTTAGTTTTTAATAATATCAAAAAGGACAGAAGCGATGCATTTTAACTATTAAATATGTCAATTACTATTTTTTCGAAATATTCAGAAGTTTTATCTTTATTTATATCACAAAATTTTTTTTTCAAGTAATCAATATGTTTTTTTATTGAATAAATTAAATCAATACTTATTTTTATATCTTTTAAATTTTCGAAAATTTGATTTTCATTTGCATTTTTCTCTAATATATTTTTACTCATATTTTGAAACAAATTCTCTTTTAGAATTTCGGATACGTGAGAGGGATACTTTACTTTTATAATTGCAAATAAGAAAAAAACGCCATTTACAGCACTAATGAATCTTTCCCTAACTACATTATTATCTTCACTAATTTTATCTATTGTTTCCATGATTGAGGTGTGAACTCCTCGAACTAAAAATCTATTTTGCCATAATGTTAAATAAGCCAATATTCTATGTGCATCGCGGGGGGCTTCAATACTAAACTGCATTAAATAATTCGAGAAATCTTCAATAGAACCATTTGGCAAAAAAGTATTTTTTAAATTCTTTGGGGTTATTGAATCTAAGACACTTTTAACAAATTTTGACCATTCTCTGTTAGGGAAATGATATTTTAATTGAATAAATTTTAATAAGTACCTATGAGCTTCTTCAACACTGAGATTATAATAAGATGAAAAAGCTTTTGCTACATAATTTTCGTCTAATGTTAAAATATATTTAAAAGGTATTGTCTGAAGCGAGTTAACATTATATTTCTCTGCCCTATTTCTTGCTCTTATTGCATAATAAAGTTCATCATGATGACTAAAAACCATACGTATTGTTTCTATTATTTGTATTACTTTATCAGGGGAGCAGCGATCGAGTTCATCAATAAGTACAAATGCTGTGAAACCTCTTTTAGTCAAAATATTTGAAATTTCTTCAAATTTATTACGCACTTGTTTTTGTGCATTAACATTCCTTTTAAATTCATTAAAGAGATCATTCTTTTTAAGCTTAGAAAGAAATTTGTGGAGAAGCTTGGTAGCAAGAGTCAACTCAGAAAAGGATTCTATCACGGATTTCACTAATGATTCCCCGGTAATTTTTAATTTATTTCTGGAAAACCACGATCTTTTAATAATTTTAGTTTCATTTATTTGATCCATTATTTCTTGAACTAGAACAGCAAGGATATTTGAATGTATGCTAGCACGCCACGCATTAAAATATACTACAATTACTTTTTCCTGCGGAGACGGTAAATAATTCAAAAGTAACTTAAGTAAGGTGGATTTTCCAGATCCCCAGCTTCCGCAAATCGCATAAACAAAAGGAGGTTTTGCTGCCCTTAATACATTTGTAGCAATATCCTCTGCAATTTCCTTATATCCAAATGCATCCATTTCAATATTGGGAAGAAATTCTAATAGAAGTTCCACTTTATTGTCATTGTTTAAATCGTTTATAATCATTTTGCAGTTAAAAATTTTTTATATTGATATTTATCGTTAGTCCCAGGGGCTTTAATACATCTTCTAATAAAACCTCTCCGGGGTGTGTCGGAACAAATCTCTTAGCCACGGACGTACACGGATTATTCCTTTTCATATTCTGTTTCATCTTCAGCGACGGCTTCTTCTTCAGACTGAGACTCATAATGGGCTAGCACTCTTTTCACACGATCGGAGTTCCAACCTGGTGGAAATTTACTTTGTTTCATTTTCACGCTCATTATCTAAGGTTCTGTTCATTAGGTCTTACTTTACCTTTTTCACCGTGCCTTCAGGCAATTTTCATTTTTGCCTCAATAGTATCCGCCGATAAATCTGCCCCGCATTCCCATTCCACAAAATAGCCGCCATTAAAAACTTTCATGAATTCATCAGTATTTTTTAGATCGGAGAAGGCTTCAAATTCCAGGTAAGGAGCACCATTAAATATACCATTTCGGCCATCATCAGAAACGATTGACAATGTCCAATCAGGTTCAGGAGTCAATTCTTTTATTCTCATTGATCAAGTTGTTGTAAAACATGTCCACAGATTCACACGGATTCACACAGATTTATAGAAAGCACGAAACTAAAAAGCCATCTCAAATAACCGCCCTGTATCATCCCGGTCATGCAACCTTAACACTATCTCATCTCCCGGGAATACTATCTTATTCTCCAGCTCATCCCGCGGAATATCCGAATCGATAACCGTCAACATATACTGCAAATCATACTCCCGGCAAATCTCCCGAACTACATTCAAAAGATTGACCTTCTTCCTGTTATCCAATCCCTCCAGGGCTCCATCATGATAAACAAACCGGTAAAAGGACCGCTTTCTATAGGTCATTAAAACAGCTATATCAAAAGCCATACACAGGAATTTTTTGTAAGTGGTTCCATACCCCTCCGCCGTCACTTCCATCTTTTCGGGGTCCTGGATATCCGCATGAAATTCGATATTATCCTGCTTATTCGGTTTTATCGAGATTATTGCTGGGACATTCAACACCGCCTGGATAAACTGGTTATACTGCCGCCTGATCTCCGTGTAATAATCATTACCTCGGTCAATTAATTCCTTAATGGCCCCAATTTGCGTCTTTAACGTTTCATTCAATGTCTCAATTTGCGTTTCCAGTTCGCCGACCTTATCCAGGTTCGCCAACTTCTCATCCAGCCGGGCAATCTCCGCATCGATTTTCGCTAAA
>JAUPLE010000212.1 GCA_030837085.1 Acidobacteriota bacterium
AGTTTTCTGGACTTCCCAACGCTTTTTATTATTAGAAGTTTTTGGGGGTGTCGGGACCCTTTTTAAAACGGGTCCCGACCCGCCGGAGGTATGAAGTTTTTCCAGAAGCTCGCCGGAACCGGCGCCGCAGCTTATAATGGAACGCATCGCAGCCTCCACGGATACCTGTACGTGGTGAACATACTGTTTTTCCAGGTGAAGGATGAGGCCGGTGGTAGGATTAAGGGCAGAAGGAACAAATACGGTGTAACGGCCATCGCCGTCCGCGTGTTCATCGGTCACAAAGCCGGTCATTAAGGTACTGCTGCCACTGCCGAAAGCCTGCACTAACACGACCCTGGAAAAAGGGGCTTTCTCTTTCCCTAAGAACTGTTCAATGGTATTCCTGAAGAGGGTGTAACCGGGCACGATTTTGAGTATCCAATTTTCTACCTGGCGGTGCAGGAAACTGCCCAACCGGGTTCTGACCGTTAAACCTACAAAAAAGCAAAGGGCAATAATGGTCAAAATAACCAGCAGGTCTGCCAGGTGTTTTTGCATGTCGGCCCTTTCTACCACTAATTTGGTAACCGGGCTGAGCATGCGCGTAATAAAATCGAACAACCACCTGAGAAAAAAGATGGTTAATAAAACAGGTAAAAGTACGACCACACCACCCAAAATTGTGGTCTTGATGAATTTTTTTATTTTCTGCATTTTCGTGCCCCCATTTACGGTAGGGAACAGGCACTGCCTGTTCCCTACTATACTATATCTCGTGAGAACATGCAGGCCTGTTTCCTACAGTAGTTTGCGTAATTCTTATTTGGCCATTATTTTTTCTATTTCTTCCACTGTTTTGGGAATGGGTGTACCCAGCACGCGGTGGCCATTGTCGGTGACGAGCACATCATCTTCGATGCGGATACCGCCGAAACCTCTAAATTTTTCTACTTTTGTATAGTCGATGAATTGTTCGAATTTCTTTTCCGCTTTCCACTGGTCGATCAAAGCCGGGATAAAATATATCCCCGGTTCTGAAGTGATAACGAATCCCGGGTTCAAGGCTTTGGCCAGGCGTAGGTAAGCCAGGCCGAATTGTTTGCTTCGTTCGACGGTTTCATCGTAGCCCACGTAATTTTCGCCGAGGTCTTCCATGTCATGGACATCCAGGCCCAGCATATGACCCAGTCCGTGGGGGAAGAAAAGGGCATGGGCGCCTTCGTTGACAGCCGCCTTGATATCGCCTTTCATCAAACCTATATCTTTTAAACCTTGCGCGATCACGGCAGAGGTAAGGAGATGGACCTCTTTGTGGAGTTTTCCCGGCTTAACGGCCTCTATGGCTGCCAATTGCGAATTGAGCACCACCTGGTAAATGTCTTTTTGTTCGGGGGTAAAGCGTCCGCCCACCGGGAATGTCCGGGTGATATCGGAAGCGTAATGCCGGGGCGACTCGGCGCCGGAATCGGCCACAAGTAAATTATTTTCTTTTAACTGGTTCCCGTGGTAGTGGTTGTGGAGGGTTTCGCCGTGGATAGATAGGATAATGGGAAATGAGATGTGTGCACCGTAAGAGCCCACGGCGCCTTCGATCTTACCCACGATTTCTCGTTCATAAATACCGGGTTTGGTCATTTGCATGGCCAGGGTATACATTTCATGGGAGATATCCAGGGCTTTTTCGATCTCCTGGATTTCCGCCGCGGATTTAATCGAGCGCTGTTCCACGATGGCTTTAATTAACTCTACCGAGGCATTTTCTTTCAATTTGCCGGTGGGGATATCCAGGAATTTTTCCAGTTTTATGGAGTTTTCCGCGCGGTAAGGCGGGGTGAAATGGACTTTTCGTTTTTTTGCCAGGGCGTCTTTTAACTTCTCGGCCAACTGGGCCGGGGAACCGGTGTGGTCTATCCCTACTTCTTGGGCCAGTTCTTTTACGCTGGGCTGTGGGCCCATCCAGATGACATCGTCGATGGTAAAATCTTCGCCGTATAGGTAATCCTTATCTTCTTCGACGTCGATGAGCCCGGCAAATCCGGGTTTATCCTGCCCGAAGAAATACAGGAAATTGCTGTCCTGGCGGAAGGGATATGTGTTGGCGGGGTAATTCATAGGGCTTTCGTTGTTGCCCAGGATAAGGATGACCCCGGATTTGACTTGTTTTTTCAATAACTTGCGTCTCTCGATATAAACCGTTTTGTCAAACATGTTAGCGACTCCTTATTATATTGGTTTTATTTGTATTCCATATATTATGATAAAACGAAAAAAAAAACAATCCCCTGGAAACTTAACTTTCGGTCCCGGGAAAGATGGCGTTGTTTATCAAGCAGAGGCAGGCGGCAATGAATAATTGTTAATTGTCAATTTTTAATTATTAATTGTTAACGGGTTATATTTGTGGGTTCTTTCTCACTTTGAGTGGGTAACATCTTTTTTGTGGTGCATCGATGCCTCGTGCCCCTATACCGCGCTCCTGGGATATTAATTCAATCCCTTAAGCGTCCGAATCACCCCTTTTTACTATTATTTCACCCCTTTTAGATGCGATACCAATCCCTGGAGCTATGATATCAATCCCTAAAGGTGTGATACCATCCCCCCAGGGGATCGGTTCTAATCCCCCCAGGCATCGAGAGCATACCTAAAAGGCTTGAATTCAATGCCTAAAGGTTTGATATCACCCCATTGAGGGTTGATGTCATCCCCTTAGGGAAGTGATATCGATCCCTTAAGCAATGATGCCACCCCCCATGAGGATTGAAATAATAGCAAAAAGGGGTGATACAGGTCCTCAATGGAGTGAGTGAATATTATAAAGGGATGATATCATACCCTTAAGGATTGAGATCATCCCTTCAGGGGTTGATCTCACCCCTCAAAAAATTGATTTGGGCTCTTTCAGGCATAAAATATAGAGCGGCAGGCTTAATGTATTTGTCGGAAGGTATGGTATAGGGATTCAACGG
>JAUPLE010000213.1 GCA_030837085.1 Acidobacteriota bacterium
GAAAATCATTCCAACCTGACCTATTCCGGGCAATCCGGCGGTATGAATGAATCCTTCTCGGATATGGCCGGTGAAGCCGCTAAGTATTACATGAGGGGCAGCAATGATTTTATGTGCGGTTATGATATCTATAAAGCCGCCGGTAAAGCCCTGAGATACCTGTGTAATCCTCCCCTGGACGGCATCTCCATCGATCATGTCAGCGAATATTATACCGGGTTGGATGTTCACTACAGCAGCGGTATTTACAACAAAGTGTTTTGTTTAGTCGCTCAATCTTCCGGTTGGACCACCCGGATGGCCTTTGATATTTTTACCAAGGCCAACGTCGATTACTGGACCGCCAGCGAAACCTTCGTGTCAGGCGCGGAAGACGTAAGACAGGCCACCCTGGATTATGGTTATAACTGCGCGGATGTCGCCGCGGCTTTTGCAAACGTTGGTATTACCATTACCGCCTGCCCGTCTAGCGCTCCCCCGGTGGCCAATTTTAGCGGCAACCCCACCACGGTTCTCGTGGGCAGCAACGTAGCCTTTACAGACTTATCCACCAACGCCCCCACTTCCTGGGCCTGGACTTTCCCCGGCGGCACACCCAGCTCCAGCACAGTGAAAAACCCCACCGTTACCTACAGCACCATCGGGACATATAATGTGTCCTTAACCGCCACCAATGCTTACGGCTCCGACGGCGAAACCAAGACCGCTTATATCAATGTAGTCAATTCGATTCCCGATGATATAGCCGAAGCCTTAGACGTTACCGGTATGACCTTTACCAAGAGCGGCAACGCCAATTGGTACAAAGTCACCGACGTTTCTTATAACGGCGGCGATTCAGCCAGGAGCGGCGCCATTGGCCACAGCCAGTCCTGCTCCATTGAAACCACCGTTACAGTGACCGAGGCCAAAAATGTTAAATTCTGGTGGCAAGTTTCCTCTGAATCCGGTTATGATTACCTGAGATTCTATATCGACGGCGTCCAGAAAAACCAGATTTCCGGTTCAACCACCTGGGCCCAGGTATCCAACGCTATGGCTACCGGTACCCATACCCTGAAATGGACCTACAGCAAGGACGCTTCCGTGGTCAGCGGTTCCGACTGCGGTTGGGTCGATAAACTGGAGATCGTAACCGGCGGAGTAGTCTATTGCACCGCGGCAAGCACCAATTGCACCGATGAATGGATCGCCCGTGTTCGCATCGGTACGCTGGATAAATCTTCCACTGCTACCAATTATTCGGATTTCACCTCCACAATCACCAATTATACCCGCGGCGCCAGCCAGAGTGTAACCTTGAACCCAGGTTACCGCGGTACAGTTTATACCGAATATTGGAGAATATTCATCGACTATAACAAAGATGGCGATTTTGCCGATACCGGTGAAACCGTTTTCAGTAAAACCGGTACCACGTCCGTTACCGGTTCCTTTACCATTTCCTCTTCCGCTTCCACGGGTAATACCCGCATGAGGGTAACCATGAGATACGGCGCTTATGCTGCTTCTTGCGGAACATTTACCTACGGTGAAGTCGAAGATTATACGGCAAATATCCTATAACGATTCGTAGGATTTGATTTACAAAGTAGGGGTTTGATTAATCAAACCCCTACATATGAAACAACAACACATGGGCGGCCCTCCCTGGGCCGCCCTTTTTTTTGGAAAGGTTTTGTATTGTGTACAACCAAACCAAAAAACATACAACTTTAGTTGTACGAAAAAGAAATTTATTTTCATACCAAAAATACAACTTTCGGTGTATTGACAGATTTACGTTCATCCGGTATGATTATAATCTCAAGCTTGTGGTATCGAAGTATCATAGGTTTCACTCTCTAACCACATTCTTCGTTCATAAGTTTTTTAATGTGCTGTATCAATTTTTAAAGTTTTTATAGGACCTTCAATGCAGTTCGATTAAGATCAAGAGATCAAGAGATCAAGGAGGAAATGTTGAGAAGGCATATTATATTTTTTATCGGGTCAGTACGAAAAAGCAAGGGGGTTATTTTCTGTATTTCCCTTGATCATCCGGGTTATCTAAGGTTTGAATCCAAAATTCAATTATAAAAAAAAATAGGAGGTTTTAATGACTAAAAAATTGTTCGTTTTCACACTGGTTTTAGTTTTGAGCTGCTTCATGGCCACCAGCGTCTTTGCAGCCAAAAAAGTTGATTTGCTTTCAGGCAATTCCGCCAGCTACATCCAAAAGATGAATGGCAATGCCGATCATGGTCGTTCGACAATGGCTTCGGTTTTCGGTTTGACCAATGGTGAAAAGTTCACCTTCAAAAGGCAGACCGTGGATTTCAACAGCGTCTCCCATGCCCGTTACCAACAAACGTATAAGGGCATCCCGGTTTGGGGACATGAAATCGTTGTCAGCAGGGACCACACCGATCAAGTACTCAAACTCGACGGGGCCTTGTTGTTCGATATCCCGAAAGATATCTTGAGTATCCCCGGTACATTGGATCCGGATGGCGCTTTGGCCAAAATGAAAAAGCAGCACCAGAAAAAAGATGCCGCCGCCACATGGAATTTCCGTAATGAGACAAAGGGAACCTTTATCTATCTCGACAAGAAGAATAAAGCCAACCTCGTTTATGCCGTTTCCTTTTTCGCGGATAATGAGAA
>JAUPLE010000214.1 GCA_030837085.1 Acidobacteriota bacterium
GCCTCCGGCGGGCAGGAACCTTTTTGAAAAAAGGTTCCTGCACCTCCAAAAACTTTTGATTACCTTTTTTCAACTCCTCTTAGTGAATAAGGCCCCACTCTTTCTATCAATACCCTGGTAAACTCCCCAACAGGCGTGTCAGACTCGAAATTCACCACCCGGTAATTCACCGTCCTACCTATCACTTCTCCCTCCACCTTCGGATGCAATCCCGTTACCAATACGTCAATCGTTTTTCCAATGAGGAGTTTATTATTCTTTAACTGGATGTTCTTCTGCAACTCCTGTACCCGGTAAAGCCGCTGCTTCTTTACCCCAGGGTCAATGTCGTCCTTCAATTTAAACGCACTGGTAAACCGGCGCGGAGAATATACAAAGGAAAAAATGTTCTCATACTCCACTTTCTCCAACAGCGAAAGCGTTAACCCGAAATCATTTTCCGTCTCTCCCGGGAACCCTACAATAAAATCCGAACTGAACGTAATATCCGGGATTCTCTTTTTAAAACGACGAACAATCTCCAGGTATTGATCGCGCGAGTAAATGCGGTTCATTTTCATCAATACCCGCGTCGAACCGGACTGCGCAGGGAAATGAATATTCCGGGCGATCTTCTCATGTCGGGCCATCACATCGATCAATTCATCATCATAATACCCCGGATAAGATGTAATAAAACGTATCCACTTCACATCCACCGCCGGCGCGGCAGCCAATCGGTCCAACAAAACCGTGAATTTCATATTTTTTTCTCTATCTCCCCAACAGTTGACATTCTGGCCCAACAAGATGATTTCCTTGTAACCGGCCGCAGCCAGGTACTCCGCCTCTGCCATTATATTTTCAAAAGGACGATGCTTCTCCCTACCCCGGGTAAAAGGTACAATACAATATGAACAAAAATTATCACAGCCCTCCATAATGGAGATATACCCGGATACACGACTGATGCGCGCACCAATATCCGGCACCGCTTCTTGCCACACTTTCGAAAATTGCGCTTTAACCGGGTGGTCACCCCTGCTTTTTTCCGCCAGGATTTCATCCACGATCCGGTCGATATGATAGTATTGGTGGGTGCCCACGATGTAATTAATGCTAGGATTCCGTTCCAGGATTTTTTCCTTTTCCGATTGGGCGACACACCCAGCCACGATTATTTTTTTCCCTTTACCCAGGCGCCCGGCAAAGGAAAAAATCTTTTCCTGCGGTTTTTCCCTTACCGCACAGCTATTTATAATAACAATATCCGCATCATTTTCATTATCGGCGGCGGAGAATCCCCGTTTTTCAAGAATATGCCCCATCTTCTCCGAATCATTGACATTCATCTGGCAGCCGTAGGTTTTGATAAAAAATTTCATTTGCGGTTTTTATCCAGCAAGTCGCGGGCGGCTTTTAACACATCATCGGTGACAACGCTTCCCGCCATCAACCGGCCGATTTCCCCGACCCTTTCCGAGTCGGACAATTCCTTGACATTACTAAAAGTCTGCCCCTTTTTAAATTCCTTGGTAATGAGAAAATGAGTATCCGCGAAAGAAGCGATCTGGGGTAAATGAGAGATACAAATTACCTGGTTTCGTTCAGCGATCCGTTTCAATTTTTCACCCACGAATTCAGCCGTCTTTCCGCCGATGCCCGAATCGATTTCGTCGAAGATATAAGTGGCATATATATCCGTATCACTGATGGATTTTAGCACCAGCATTAAGCGGGACAATTCGCCGCCGGAAGCAATCTCCCGGATGCTGCCGGGTCTCTGCCCGGGGTTGCTGGAAAAATAAAATTCAATTTTGTCCGTTCCCTTTTCCGTGATTTCGGCAATATCGGTCAGGTTGGGATCGTGTTCTTCCACCTGCACCACGAATTGGGCCTTTTTCATCTCCAGTTTGGACAACTCTTTTTCGATCAAAGCGCTCAATTGCCCGGACTTTTTTTGGCGGTTCTCCCTTAATAGCAGGTTCAATTCTTTATATTCCTGGAACCGCTGTTCTGCTTCTTTTTGTTTTTCTTTCAAGGAAAAACTCATGTTGGCCAGGAGGTTGCGTTCCTTTTTCAAATCTGCCAACTTTTGCAGCAACTGCTCGAAATTGACTTTATATTTCGTTTTCAAGCGGTTCAGCTTGAACAATTTCTCATTACATTTGTTTAGTTCTTCTTCATCATATTCCACGTGGCCCGCGATATGGGTCAGGGTGGAGGAGAGTTCGGGCAGTAGATCGCAGAACTGTTTCAATTGATCATTCATCGGGGCCAGTTCCGGGTAAATATCTTTCAGATATTCCAGGTTTTTAAGATTTTCCGCGATGGTGTTGTAGAGGGAATTATCGTCCTGGTGAAAAACCCGGACCAGGCTCCCGGCTTTGGAGAGGATTTCTTCGGCGGAGGAGAGGATTTTGATACGTTGTTCCAGCGCGGCTTCGTCGCCTTGGGCCAGGCCCAGGCTTTCGATTTCCGATACCTGGAAACCCAGGAAATCCAATTTTTCAGCGGCGTTATCAGCCGTTCTTTTTAGTTTATCCAACTCGGCCAGGGCTTCTTTAAGTCGTTGATAAGCCAGGGACAGACGGTTCAGCAGGTCCTGGTTCCGGCAGAATCCATCCAGGAAGAGTCGGTGGTTGGCGGGGTTTAAGAGGAAGATATGTTCGTTCTGGCCGTAGATATTAAAGAGGACTTCTGCTTTATCTTTCAATTGAGAAAAGGGAACCATTTGGCCGTTGATAAAGGCCTGGGATTTTTTCCGGCTTGTTTCGCGGCGCAGCACCAGTTCTTCGTCTCCCTGGGAGAACATGGCTTCAACGACCAGTTTATTATCTTCGCCGCGGATAGCGCTGTCCGGGATTTTTTTATTGAGGAACTGGGTAACGGCGCCGATTAAAATAGATTTTCCTGCGCCGGTTTCGCCGGTCATGACATTAAGACCCGTGGTGAATCCCAACTCCACTTTTTCAACCACAGCGAAATTTTCAACTCTTAAATAATCCAGCAAGGTTCACCGCCTCTTTTGCTTGTTGTGTTTTCTTCATCATTCATCATTCATCATTCATCATTTGAATATAAAACTATACCCAAAACCAGTGTAATTGTCAATGAGGTGAATGTGGGGAATTGCCCATTTTAAACAGGAGCTTCCGTGGGAGTAGAGTTTCACGGCGATATCCTTCCACTTTTTGCTTTCTACGGAACTCTCGGGCATGTAAACGGGAAAATTTTCCAGTGGCGCGAGAGTCCCGTGCATTTGCACGAAGCTTCCGTGCATCTGCACGGAAAGATTTTTCAGATGATTTTTCTAATTTTTCATCTGGTGCCAAGGTGAAATCAGGTGATGTCACGTTTTTTTCATCTAGTGTCAATGTGAAATCAGGTGATGTCATGATCTTTTCAGATGATGTCAAAGTGAAATCAGGTGATGTCATGATCTTTTCAGATGATGTCAAAGTGAAATCAGATGATGTCATTCTATTTTCATCTGATTTTAGATTGTTTTCATCTGCACAGGAAAAATCGCGACTCTTGCAAAAAGTATAAACAAAGTTATATAATAGGGCTATGGATGACAAACTGGATGAACTTGAAATAAAACTCTCGCCCCATAAAAGCCTCCTGGCCACCGTGAAAAACATCAACCAGGCCAAAAAAGAACTGGAAGTCGCGTTCGATTCCCTTTCCGATATCGTTTTACTCCTGGATTTCAACGGGAATATCATCCGCGGCAATCGAGCGGTAGAGAGTTGGAATCTTCGCAATGTAAACGAACTGGAAGACCTCCATTTCCATCGCCTTTTTCACCCCGAATGCGTGGACAATAAATGCCATATGATCACTCACTGGAGCTTTGCCCGGGAAAGAATCTGCGACAATGAAAACTATGAATATCAATGCAATGACCAAATCCTGGGCCGCTACCTATTGATCCAATTCAGACCGATTTCCCTTGAAAACCTTGACAATTCAGGGATAAATAATATCTTCCTGGTGGCTACTTTTCGAGATATCACGGCAAGCAAACAAATCGAAATAGAATTGGACCAGACCACCGAAGAACTCAAAACCATTTTACAGGCCCTGCCTGAGCAATACATCCGGCTGAACCGGGACGGCGATATCCTGGATGTAAAAACAAACCGGGCTTCCAGTTCAACCATCTTCACCCAAGACTCCATCGGGAAAAATATCCGCACACTGGTGGCGCCTTTTATCCGGGAGAAATTCTTTAAAGCCATCGAAGAAGTGCAGGCTACAAATTCCCCGACCAAATTGGAATATTCCCTGGCCTACAGGAATAACAACCACTTTTATGAAGCCAGGTTTCTACCCCTATCGGAAGACCAACTCATCATGATCAACGAGGATATCTCCGAAAAAAAGGAATTGCAAAACCTTGCCGAGTCCGTTGATGTGATGGAAAAACTGAACTATATTTTCTCTGCTGTCCGCCACGAAATTGGAAACCCGGTAAACGCCATTAAAGTGACCGTCAGCGTCCTCAAAAAAAATATCGGTATATTCTCCGAGGAAAAGATATCGGAATATACCGACCGCGTTTTATCGGAAATAAACCGCATCGAATACCTCCTGAAATCCTTTAAAAGTTTCGTTATGTTCGAGGATATGGACCTGGGAAATATTCCCATCAATGATTTTTTAACCGACTTTTTTTCCGTATTGAATGACGGTTTTAAAGAAAAAGGCATCAACCTGGACCTGGAACTTAACCCTGGGAATGATAATGTATGCGCCGACCCCAAAGGACTCTACCAGGTACTTTTAAATATAATAAATAACGCGGTGGACGCCACAAAAGAAAAAAATGACAAACGGATCAAAATACGCACCGCTAAAAACGCCGGGAAAATCCGTATCACCATAACAGACAACGGCAAAGGATTGTCTGAAGAACAAGTAAGGAATTTGTTTCAACCCTTTTTCACTACCAAAGCGGAAGGAACCGGGCTGGGCCTGGTCCTTGTCAAAAAAATACTATCCCGCATGCAGGGCGAAATCAATATCGAAAGCGCTCTAAATATCGGCACCACCGTAAACATAACGCTTGGGGAGGGCAAGGTTGAAAATCTCTAAAAGCAAACAAACCCTGCTGATTATCGACGACGATAAAACACTCTGCGAAGCGCTCAAGGATGAATTTGCTCAAGGGGGAATCGAGGTTATCACTGCCCATACCGGGGCAGACGGCCTTAAAATATGCTCCCGGGAGAAAATCGACGTGGTCTTGCTGGATCAGAAACTCCCCGATTCACCCGGAGACACATTATGCCAACCGATTCTTAAATACAACGAGCAAACCAAAATCATTTTTATTACCGCTTTCCCCAATTTCGATAATGCACTGAAAGCCATTAAAGCAGGCGCATTTGATTATCTTTCCAAGCCCTTTGGACTGGGGGAGCTTCATCTGACAATCGAAAATGCACTAAAGCTCATGGAGCTTGAAAAGGTCAAGCAACTCCACAATTATAAAAACGATAAAGAGAAAGAGAAAAATTTCCTGGTGGGGAATTTCGGGGAAAAGAACGATATCCTGGAATTAATCGATTTGGCGGCCCCCCAGGATTACCCGCTTTTGATTACCGGGGAAACCGGCGTAGGCAAAAACGTAGTGGCCAAAGCGGTTCATTACAAGGGCGCTGATCCCAGGGCTCCTTTTGTCGGTATCAACTGCGCGGCTATCCCTGAGAACCTCGTGGAGGCAGAACTCTTCGGGTATGAAAAAGGCGCCTACACCGGGGCCGTCACGGCGCGCAAAGGC
This sequence comes from Acidobacteriota bacterium, assembly GCA_030837085.1. Taxonomy (GTDB): domain Bacteria; phylum Acidobacteriota; class Aminicenantia; order UBA2199; family UBA2199; genus JAKAGC01. The sequence continues at coordinate 5,771 of JAUPLE010000214.1, forward strand.
CTTTTCGAGATCGCTGACGGCGGTACACTCTTGTTGGATGAAATCGGGGCCATGCCCCTTCACCTGCAAGCGAAACTACTGGGCGTCCTGGATGACGGCAAAGTTAAACGTTTGGGGGGACAAACCTTAATACCGGTCAATGTCAGGGTAATTGCCGCCACCAATGCCGACCTGGAAACCATGATCGCTGAAAAAACTTTCAGGGAAGATATTTACTACCGGCTCAGCGTTTTACGAATCCACATCCCGCCCCTTCGCGAGCGACCCGGGGATATCCCCCTACTGTGCAATTTTATTATCGAGCAAAAGGCCCGGGGCCGCAATATTACCCTTCCCGATGATGAAGTCAAAAAATTAATGAACTACCATTGGCCCGGTAATGTCCGGGAGTTAAAAAATATCATCGAAAGGTCGCTGGTGCTGCATAAAAATATCCTCCATCCCTCGGAACTTCTGGGAAAAACAAGCGAAACAAAATTCCACGACGATAACCGGCCCCTATCACTCCACGAAGATAAACCCAGGACACTGGAAGAAGTAGAGATGGAATATATCAAGCGCGTACTTTCAACATATTCCGGAAACCTGACCCGCAGCGCCCGGGTTTTAGGCATCTCCCTCTCAACCCTTAAACGAAAAATCAAACAGTACGGGCTCCAGGTGATAAGCCCCGGTCAAAATGCACAGGGGTAATTCAAAATAGACCACCTATTTTGAACACCCCTCTTTACTTATCTTTTTTTAATACGCATCCCATAAGCTTTTGCAGGCGCAAACCCCGGCCGGTTCACCTGGCAGCAATTTTGCTATTTATTAGAGGTAACAAAAAAGGATAAGTAAAATGGCGAATATCTTAATTGTCGATGATGATGAAACGTTTGTACTCAGCCTGGTAGAGGGTCTTTTTCCCGGCAAACCCGACTTTAAAGTATTCTCAGCGAAAAATGGCAAAGAAGCTGTAAAAATGCTAAAGGCCAAAAAAATAGACCTGGTGGTTACTGATATAAAAATGCCGGAAATGGACGGCTTTGAATTGGTGGCCTTTATCAGCAAAAACTATAAAGCCATTTCTATTATTGTCATCACCGCCTTCGGCACCCCGGAAATCGAAAAGAATCTTAATGAAATCGGCGCTTTTCAATACCTGGAGAAACCCCTGGATATCAATGTCCTGGAAGAAAAAATCCTGGAGGGATTGAAACAGCTATCCGATGGTTATGTCAAAGGAATTTCACTGCCCGCTTTTTTACAAATGATCGCCATGGAAAGAGAAACCTGCACCCTGACAATAAAATCAAATGAAAAAATCGGTTGTCTCTATTTTGACCAGGGCGTTCTTATCGATGCCGAGTATGATAATCAACAGGGTGAAGAAATTTCCTATGACATTTTAACCTGGGAAGGTGTGGAAATCGAAATTGAAAAAAAATGTAAGAAAACAGCAGCAGCTATTGATAAATCCCTGAATCATTTATTAATTGAAGCGTACCGGAGAAAGGATGAACAAAAAAAACGGCAAGAGCAAGCAGCAAAATCCGGGGAAGGTGAAGATGATCTTCTCTCTCTTGCCGATGAGGGAATATATGTCAATAAAAATCCAAAGGAGGAAAAAATGGATCTCAAAAAATTACAAGATGCGATTAAAACATTAAAGGAAGATTTAGGTGACGGACTCCTGGCGACGGATATTTGGACCATTTCCGATGGCCAGGCCCTTGCCGGGTATAATACGCAGCCCAAGGCTTGCGCGCTTTTCAACAGGATGACCTTCCAGATGAATCGATCGTTGAAAGATTCGGGGTTTCCTGTTCTCGGTAAGTATTATATGTTGGACCTGGCAGATAAGAAACGAGTTATTGTCATTCCCCTGAGCGATTACCAGTGGGGAATGCTATTGGATGGTTCAGTGGCAATGGGACTCCTACTGAACGTTGCTCTTCCTAAAGCCATCGATAATTTTGAGCAAGCGATAACCGCTTAAGGGGTGAAACATGGCCGCAAAATTGGAAAAAATCTATAATATTATCGAGGAAAAGCTTGGCAATAACGGCAGGTTAAAATTCGCCCAATTAACCAAAATCCCCAGGACACAAGCCGTGGAAATGGATGACGCCCCTGAAATGGTAGCGGTTTTCAAACGAATCGCTTCCGAAATGCTGGGAAAAAACATCGATGAACTCCACTAATTAAGCCGGCAGTTAAAGGAAGAGGGGGGCATTTTTCAATGAAAAGCCCCTTTATCCTTTATGTACCTCCGGTAATCTTCAATAGTATTCAAGTTATAATACCAGTTCCGGCCGTCGCCTTCCATGGGGATATATTTCACGCGGTGCAAGGGAAAAAGTTCGATAACTTTTCGTACTCCCTTTTCCAGGAGAGTCTCGATGGAGGGAATTACCCGCTTATGGTAAAAAGCAAACAGCGGTTCGTATTTGCCCTCAGCCGTTACGGGCGTTACAATGTCGTATTGATCCGTGAACGTAAAGGTCATCATTTTTTGCAGGAAAGGAATATTTATTTCAGGAATATCACAGGCTATCACGAAATTTACCGGGTCCAACGACGCCTGCAGCCCGGTTAGAATACCCCTCAGCGGACCCTGACCCGCTTCATTGTCCGCCGCCACCCGGAAAGGAAGAAAAGAATACCTGTCCATAGTTTCCCGGTTTGCACTGATAATGATTTCCCGGGAATAAGGCTCGAGATCGCGGGCGATTTTTTCAATCAGCCGGAGCCCGGAAACCATTAAAAGCGATTTATCCTCTTCCATTCGTAAACTTCTTCCGCCTGCCAGGATAATCGTGCTCATGGGTTTCTGATCAGTTTGATCTGTGTTGGGTATAGTTGCCACAGTTTGTGAACCTATTTTATTCCACTAGTCGACGTACTTTAAGAAAAGCTCCCGGGTTTTTTCCATTAATTCCGCCGCGTTATCTTTCGAATATCCCTCGGTGGATATCGGCTTTTCCACGATCAAATCCACTTTACCCGGCCGGATGATCCAGCTTTTCTTATGCTTGAGACGGAAGCCGCCGATTTGAATAATAGGTAAAATATCCACGCCCGCTTCCAGGGTTATTAAAAACCCGCCCCTTTTAAAATTGCCCAATTTACCCGTCAGCGTCCGCGTCCCTTCCGGGAAGATGAGCAGGGAAAACTCTTTCCGATTTTTCAACATCTCAGTCCCTTTCTTCAAGTCTTCCACTGCCTGGCGCGGGATGTCCCGCCTGATAGGAATATGTCCCATTTTTCTCATTATCCAGCCGTATAAAAGCACTCTAAAGTGCTTATGTTCCTGGAAAGCCAGGAAACGGTTCGGATAATTGGCCGTGAAAATAAATGGATCGAAAAGGCTAACATGGTTCATCATGACTACATATTGCTTTCCCGGTTCGATATTTTCAAAGCCCTGCTTTTTCACCCGGACTCTAGTTGCAAACAGGACGCTCCGGCAGAGCAATACCCCCAGGTGTTCGAAAGGCTTCCCGGAAGTAAACAAACTGGCGACCATTAAAATCAATGTCCAGGTTACAAAAGTCAACACGAACATGATCCAAATCACCGCGGAAACAATGATGTCTTTGATCTTTCGCATGGTCTATTTATATCACATCTGTGAGTAAGTTTCAATTCCCTGTGGAGCGGCTATTGATTTTATTGCTTTAAACCGTTATAATGCAGGCTCACATTGGAGTATAATAAGGAGCAAAATCAAGATGGAATTAACGATAAAAAAGTTCATGATAAAGATTTGGCCGTGGTTGGTTATAACCCTTGGGTCAATGATGTCTGCCGGTGGTTACGTGGTTTTCATTTTGCCCATGAATATGGTAGAGGGTGGGGTTACCGGTTTGGGGATTATTGCCCGGCAATTGACCGGGTTGCCCATCGTGGGAGTTACCTCATTGGCCCTCACCGCCGTGGTGTTTGTGGCCGCCTTTAAAATACTGGGAAAAGGCTTCGGCGCCAGGTCCAGTTACGCCGCTGTTCTCATGAACCTGTTGATCGACCTATTCCTGGTGCTTAAGATACCGAAAGTGACCGATGATATGTTATTGGCCGCTTTTTACGGCGGCGCCGTGGTAGGCGTCGGCCTCGGTTTGATTTATTTTGCCGGGGGTTCTACCGGCGGCTCCGATGCGCTGGCGCAAATTTTATGGCGACTCAAGCGAATCCCCATTGCCCGGAGTTTGATCATAGTGGATGTCTTTGTCATGGGCCTTGCCATCATTACCTTTATCCCCCTGGAACAACTCATGTATTCGCTGATCTTCATTTATGTCGAAGTCAAAGCCATTGACATGGTGTTGGTCGGTATCCAGGCCAACCAGAGGGTGATGATTGTGACAGATGAACCGGAACATATGAAAACAGCTATTTTCGACACCCTTAAAAGGGGATTGACCATTTTCGTAGGTTCTGGGGGTTATACCGGGCAGGAGCGGTATATGCTTACGTCTGTGCTGCCCAAGAAAAATATCCCTGAATTGCGGCGCATTGTGGCGTCAGTGGATGAGAAAGCCTTTGTAGTTATCCATGATGTGCACCAGGTTTACGGCGAGGGATTTGAAACTTTGCCCCAGCCGCCGCCCCATAAAAAAAAATCAAGCAAGTAGGGAGTTTAATTGACCCGGGCCATAGGCCCTCCCTGGAAGCTAAAAGACAGACTTGACTTTCCGAGGAGATTAATCTATTATATGAACGGTCCATATCTTTCGTCTTTACGATATTAAACCGGTTAGCAAAGAAAATTTTTATAAGAGGAGCGATTATATGAAGAGGGTAATGACATTTCTATTTGTACTTCTAACATTAACAGTAGGACCTTTTTTGCCGACCTACGGGGCGGAGAAAGAACCCCCGGTAGTCGAAGCAAAAAGGACCACGGAACCCATCAAAATCGATGGTTTGCTAAAAGAAACAGCCTGGCAAGGAAAAGATTGCAGTGACTTTATTCAATCGGAACCAGTGGACGGCGCACCAGCCACAGAAAAAACAAGCGTGTGGATGGTCTACGATAATAATGCCCTTTATGTCGCTGCCCGCCTTTATGATTCCGAACCTACAAAAATTATCAGCCTACTGGGCCGAAGAGATGAATCAGTCGATTCCGATAGTTTTATTTTTTCAATCGATCCCTATTATGACCATCGCAGCGGCTACCAATTTGCCGTAAATCCCGCGGGCACAATGGTAGATTATTCCATTTTCAACGATGAATCCACGGATATTACATGGGACGGCGTATGGGAATGCAAAACTCATATCGACGACAAAGGCTGGTCGCTGGAAATGAAAATTCCTTTTGATCAATTGCGCTTCAAAAAGAGAGAAAACTATGTCTGGGGCGTTCATTTCAGCAGGCTTGTCAAACGGAAAAATGAGTGGTCCAGCAATGTATGGATCCCCAAAGGCGAGAGTGGATTTGCCTCTCATTTTGCCCGACTGGAAGGCATCAGTAACATTAACCCCGGGCACTATATCGAAATGCTCCCCTTTACAGCGGGAAAAGCAGCCTTCAGTCCCAAAGAAGAAGGCAACCCCTTCAAAACCGGTAAAGATTACTCCCTCAACGCCGGCCTCGATATGAAAGTCGGTTTGAAGAGTAATTTAACCCTTGATCTAACTGTCAATCCCGATTTCGGACAGGTGGAAGTGGACCCGGCTGTCATCAACCTCAGCGCCGCTGAAACCTATTACGAAGAAAAAAGGCCTTTTTTCATGGAAGGCGCAAATATATTTCGTTTTGGCGGCGGGGGATGCAATTTCTATATCAGTGCCGATTGGAACGATCCCAGCTTTTTCTACAGCCGAAGGATCGGCCGCTCACCCCAGGGGAGCGTTAATTCCGACGGCTATGTCAATTCCCCGGAATGGGCCACTATATTTACCGCTGCAAAAATAACGGGAAAACTCGGCAAAGAATGGAGTATCGGTTTCATCAACGCTCTAACCCAACGTGAATACGCCGATATCGATTTAAACGGCGCCCGCTCCAGGGAAGAGATAGAACCCTTTTCCTATTACGGCGTGCTGCGCGCCCAGAAAGAATTTGCCGGGGGACGACAAGGACTGGGTTTCCTGGTCACCTCCGTCGCCAGGAATTTACGTACCGAAATTTTGCAAAATACCCTGGGCCGGGATGCAATCACTGTTGGCGTCGATGGTTGGACCTTCCTGGATAAAAATAAAACCTGGGTACTTACCGGGTGGTTCGGGGGCTCCCGGGTTTCAGGAAGCCAGGCCGCCATCGGTGAACTACAGCGTTCCTATCCCCATTATCTCCAGCGGCCGGACGCCACCCATGTCAAATTAAATGTGAATGCCACTTCTATGAGTGGTTGGACAGGAAGATTGGTTCTGAACAAACAAAGAGGTAATTTCATGGTTAATGCATCCTTTGGAGCCATTTCCCCAGGGTTTGACTCCTCAGATATGGGATTCCAGGACACCGGCGATGTGATCAACGGCCATGTGTTGCTGGGATATCGTTCTTTTAAACCCGGAAAGTTTATACGAACCTGGGACGCCAATCTGTTTACCCAGCGGAATTACGATTTCGGGGGCAATAAAATCGGTGAGCAGCGGATCATATTTATCGGTAATGTCGAATTTTTAAATTACTGGAACGCTTACCTGCAGATAAGTAACAATCCTGCCAGATGGTCGAAGGATGAAACCCGCGGCGGACCACTGCTCTATGTCCCCACCCATACCTGGTGGGATTGGATCATTCGAACCGATGACAGGAAACCCTTTGAAGTAATCTTTTACGGATTTTCCATGGACTCCAAGACCGAAAGTAAAAACCGTTACTATTCCGCTGTCCTGAAATGGAAACCCAGGAGTAATTTCTATATCTCCCTTGAACCCGAATACCGGTATAACCTTGATATCACTCAATGGGTGAGCAATATCACCGATGAATCCATGACTGCCACCTACGGTGCTCGGTATTTATTCGGAAGGATCATCCAAAAAACTCTCTTTTGCAGTATCCGTTTCAACTGGATATTTAGCCCGACGCTCAGCCTTCAGGCCTATATCCAACCATTCATCGCCGTGGGATCCTATGATCGGTTTAAAGAACTAGCCCGGCCCAAAAGTTATGATTTCAACATGTACGGGACAGGAGCTTCAACCATTACCTACCAGGATGGAAATTATACCGTCGATCCTGACGGACCTGGGGCAGCCCCGAGTTTTTCCTTCAGCAATCCCGATTTCAATTACAAGTCCCTGCGGGGAACCGTTGTGCTCCGGTGGGAATACCTTCCCGGCTCAACCCTTTACCTGGTCTGGACCCAGAACCGGGCGGATTATTCCGATCCCGGTGATTTCAAGTTCGGACGCGACTTTAAAAACCTCATAAACGCGCCTGGAGATAATATATTCATGCTGAAATTGACTTACCGGTTTAAATTATAATTTCGTCTACCATCCTTCTCGATTATTGGAGGTATAATTGTAAAATATAGGGTATATGTGGTGTTGGTAAAAAAGTTGTGGAATACTTAACTGGAAATTCAGAGAAAAAGTAATTGATTTTTTTTCAAAATCGGCTATAATAGCATCCTGGCCTTTTGTCTATGGCTTTTAATAAAGCCGCGAAGAACGCGAAGGAACGCGAGAAAAAAATCTTAAAGGATTCAACCGATGGCAATTGAAGTACAGAAAGTATATGTCGATACCCCGCACCGGAAACAAATCCTCCACGCGGTTAAAATCCTCGAAAGAGGCGGGGTCATTGTCTACCCTACGGATACTATCTACGGTTTAGCCGCAGATATTTTTAGCAAGGATGCGGTTGCCAGGATTTTCAAAATCAAACAGGTATCCAGCCATAAATTATTAAGTTTTATATTTGCGGATTTGACAGATATCGCCAGGTGGGCGCATATTCCCAACAACGTGTACCGGATTATGCGGCGAGTTTTACCTGGGAAATATACATTCATCTTACCTGCTTCCAAAGAAGTGCCTAAGGGAATTCTTGGGAAAAGGAAAACGATTGGTATTCGCGTCCCTGATTCCGAAGTGGCGCGCAGCCTGGTGACGGAACTGGGGCGGCCGCTTTTGAGCGCCAGCGTCCCAAAAGAAACGGATGATTACTCCACCGATCCCGAAGAAATCGCGGAACGGTATCGCTATGATATTGACTTGCTCCTGGATGCGGGGATGATGCCCAATGTACCTTCGACAATCGTGGATTTTTCGGTGGACCCACCGGAGATCATCAGGGAAGGGGCCGGTGATATTGCCGAGTTATATTAGCAGTCAGAGGTAGAAACAAAGAAGAGCAGATAAAACAATCTGTGTTAATCTGTGTAATCTGTGGACAGGTAACAAGAATTTTTTATTTCTGTGTTTTTCCGTGTTTTCTGGTTATGCCGGGTGTAAAACCCTGCCAATCTATCCAATTGTGAGGTATTGGAAATGTTAATTGGTCATATGACATTTAGTCGCGCAATGGCGTGTGCGGGTGACCAAGCAC
>JAUPLE010000215.1 GCA_030837085.1 Acidobacteriota bacterium
GTTAATTGCGAAGTGACGCCCAGGCTGAGGCCTACTGTCCCGAAGGCGGAAACCGTCTCGAACAGCAGGTCGAAGAACCTGTAACCCGGTTGAAACGTAAGTAGTGCGAAATGCATACAGGTGATGATGATAAAGGAGATAATAATGACGATAAATGCTTTTTCAACTGTCTTTGCCGGGACCTGGCGGAAATACGTTTCGACTTTATCCCGTCCCTTCAGGCTGGAGCGCAAGTAATTAATGGCTACGCTGAAAGCGGTGGTTTTGACGCCGCCGCCCGTTGAGCCCGGGGAAGCGCCGATAAACATTAAAATCGCCAGTAAGAATATCGTCGGGTTAGAAAAGGTATTTAAGTTGACCGTGTTGAATCCCGCGGTCCTGGCCGCTACCGAATGAAAAAAGGACGACAGCAATTTGGTCCCGATCGGGAGGGTATTGGCCGGGTTGAATAATTCTTCCAGGAAAATCACCGCCCCCCCGGCAAAGACCAATATAAAAGTGTTGACAAGTACCAATTTCGTATGTAGGGTGAATTTTGAAAAGGATTTGATTTTACGTTTGAGTAGGAGATTGACTTCATTGAGCACCAGGAACCCCGCGCCCCCAAGGATAATCAACATCATGACGGTTATATTGATCCCGAAATGGGAATAGTAATCTTCAAGGTTATTGCTGAAAACGGAAAACCCGGCATTACAAAATGCAGCGATGGAATGGAAAACGGCGGCAAAGACCCGGCTGCCGCCGGCTAATTTCGTGAACTGGAAATATAGGAACAAAGCGCCGATGAATTCGACGGCAAATGTCATCGCTACGATTTTTTTTACCAGGTCATTTATATTTTTATAACTCCCGGCAGTGAACGTATTTTCGATAAAAGATTTCCGTCTAAGGGAGACGGATTTGGACATTAATAAAATGGTAAAAATGGAAAAGGTCATAAAGCCTAATCCGCCCAACTGGATAAGAATCATAATTACTACTTGGCCGCCGGTAGTAAAATAGGTGGAGGTGTCCACTACCACAAGCCCGGTAACGGTAACGGCAGAAGTGGCAGTGAATAAAGCGTTTTCGAAGGTAATCGCGCCGCTGACGGTTGAGAAAGGCATCATCAACAGCAGCGTTCCCGCGCCGATGAGAGCGGCAAAACTTATAATAATGACCAGTGCATACTTATTCATCGGATGTTTATTTCCTGGAAATAATCAAAACCATGTAAACAATATAAAAGATTAACAGCACCAGGGCCTCCCGGCGGTCCAATTTCCGGGGTTTAAAGATAATTATGGAAATAAGCAGGAAAACCGTACCCAGCCCCAGGACGGCAACATCGAAATTAAATACCGTGTCATAAGAGATGGGAGAAATCACAGTGCTAATCCCCATAATCAGGAGAAGATTAAAAATATTGGAGCCCAACAAGTTACCGATAATCAGGTCGCTTCGTTTTTTTACAGCGGCCACCACCGTGGTGGTCAATTCTGGCAGGGTTGTTCCTATTGATAGGACGGTAAGGCCGATCAATTTTTCACTCACCTGAAGTTTCCTGGCAATGATAACCGCATAATTTACTACTACCTTGCCCCCTACGAACAAAAAAGCAAAACCGATAATGACGAAAATCCAACTCTTAAGCAAGGAATATTCTTTAATCTCATTGGAGCTAAGGGATTTGATTTTAGAAAGTCCAAAGGTGTAATAAAAGAAAAACCCCAACAAGCTCAAAAGTATCAAGCCATCTATACGTGATAGGCGATTGGAAGCGGTATTAAAAATAAAACGATCATTGGCAAGGACGAAAAATACCAGTGTTGCCAATAGTGAAAAGGGAATCTCTTTGCGGATGGAATTGCTGTTGAAATCCAGGGGGTAAATCAATCCTGCGATTCCCATTGTGAAAAGGATATTGAGCATATTGGCGCCGAGGATATTACCTAATACCAGGTCATTTTTCCCGGCAATGCTGGAAAATATGTTGATTATCAATTCCGGGGCTGAAGTGCCGAAAGCAACGATTGTGAGACCGATAACGATTTCCGACACATGCATGTGTTTGGCCAGGGAGGAAGCCCCATCGATAAGATAATCCGCCCCCTTTATTACCAGGGCCAGACCTAAGCTTAAAAAAATAAACGGAAATAGCATCTTGAGATTTTATCGTATTTGAGTTTGTAAAACAATCCCCGTCAAATTCAGAATTCTTTTTCCTTCCAGGTGATTTCTTGTGTTTCCCTCTTTTAATTATAAAGATAGGTTTGGCTTTAATCCACTAAACCTATAAAAAAGGTTTGGCATTTTTTCGCGCCTGTCCCTTTTTTCTCGAGAAGAAACATTACTGCAAGGCATTGGGGGCAAATGACAAAATATCTGTGACAAATGGCCCGGCGCCTTTCATTTTTCATCATTCCATTTTATTCTTCCCTCTTTTCAAAACCTTTGTTGTCAGGTATAATCTATTCCTGGTAATTATGCAATTGCAGAAGCATTACATAGGAGACAGCGAATGCCGGAAAAGAGTGTCGATAAAACGAAAACCCCGAAAAGCTACCTGAAATCTTTGATGAAAAAAGCGAAGAAAGCAGTGGACTTGGTCCTGGGCAACCCGGAAGATTATGCTGAGGAACATACGGAAGGCGACCTGCGTTTCGATTCCTCTATCATGATGAAAATTAATGTGACTTTCGATAAGAATTTCTTACCCCAGGAAAAAGTGCTGAAACTAAACCTGCGCGGCTCCCGCTTCTTCAGTGAAATTAAACGGGAAATCCGGGAAATTAACGGGGTCTTTATTGTCTACCCCCGTATCTACGCTTTCCAACTGGATACCCGCAAAGA
>JAUPLE010000216.1 GCA_030837085.1 Acidobacteriota bacterium
GCCGTTCATACCCGAAATATCATCGACCCGGCCTGGGGTGGTAAAATCACCGGGGATTTGGGGAAAATTTCCGCCGGTATTGTTGCCGCGGGGGATGAATGGCCCAGTAATGAACCAGGAAGAAAAAACGCGAACTTCCTTTTCGGAAGATTGAAATACAGTCTTAAAGGAGATAACTATATCGGCTTGATCTACACCGGGAGAAAATACGGCGCTGATTCCAACCGGGTGATTGGCGGAGATATTCGTTATCGCTTAAAAGGAAACCATAATATAGCTTTCAATGGCCTTTCCAGCGATTCCCAAAATCCTGGAACAATGAACAAATCAACCGGCCGTGCCTTTACCCTGGTTTATAAAAATTACAGGAAACCCCTCGATCTATTTTTCGCTGGTGAATATTACACAAAGGACTTCCGGATGGATTCCGCTTATTATTATAGGACCGGTATCACCCGGATATCGGGAAAGATCGGCCCTAAGTTTTACCCTGCTAAAGAGAAAATTCCCTGGCTAATGAGAATCAGTTACATCGTTTCCGCTGATTACACGCATGACCATGTTACAAAAATGAATGATTCATCATTCGTAAATGAATTAAATTTTTTATTTCCCTTACAGGGTAGTCTTAGTCTCTCTTACACGATCCAGGAAGAAAGTTGGCAGGGGCGATCCTTTAACCAGGCGAATTTTGCGGCCAGTGGCCAGGTCCAGTTAACCGGGCAATTGTATTTAGGTACAGGAATTTCTTACGGGAAGTTATTATATTATGCCGGACCTTATCTCGGCCACAAAACAACCCTTTTCTTTGATGCCACATTCCAGCCGAGTAATAAGTTTACCCAGAATTTCCAGTACCAATACCAGCATTTTACCCGGGCCTCCGACGGCGAACCGTTGTATGATCTGAATATTCTTATATCAAAGACAACTTATCAGTTCAACAAGTACTTGTTCATCCGGTCTCTTATTCAATATGACAGTTATCGAAAGATAGTACTCACCGACTTACTGGGATCTTTTACGTTAATCCCCGGCACAGTTGTATATTTAGGGTATGGCTCCCTTCACAGCAAAAACTATTGGGATACCGTTAATTCAAGATGGGACCCGGGCGTGGGGCCGGGAAAATATTATCAATTCAGCCAGAGCTTTTTCTTCAAGGCCAGCTACTTGATCCGGTTTTGATTCGCCGTCACCTTTGCATTCTTCGCGGCTACCTTACTTCAACGAAAATGGCTGCGAATATATGGTCTCTCTGCCGGGCCGATAAACGGCAAAACGGTACGATCCATCCGCAATGCAATCCCGCGGCGGCGTCCATCCCGTAGACCAGTCTTTCCCCTTCCGGCATTCGATTTCCATATTTACCCATTGATCGGATTCTTCCGCGCCATAGGAATTTTTCAACGGTTCATCCCCTTTGAGTATTTTTATTGACGGTAGTTCCTTACCCAATGAGATTTTCTCGGTGTCTTGCCAGTAGAAAGTAACCTTGATAATATTTCCATTGGCGTCTTTTTGGATTTCCAGGTTTTTATGTTTAGGCTGATAGGGGTACACGATTGTATTCAAATTGGGAACGGAACACTCGCGCCCAGGGTAAAAGGTTCGCGAAGAAAGAGAATCGGGGGGCTGTTTGCCCAGGGTCTGCGCGGTGTGAAGAAGTTCTTGCTTGAAGAATTCGGATTCCAACGGTCCATATAAAGTAAAAGCGCCTTCGAAATTTTGGGCGTTATACTCTTCCGGGGTAGCGGTATAGGATATATATTCATTCGTCACAGCGAGCAGCGCCAAGTGGGGAGCATTCATTTGTTGTTTCAATGCATTATAAATGCGAAAACCTGTTTCTGTCGTAGCTTCCACGGGAACCGTGGCCAGGGAAAACATATCCCCGAATCGTATGACATGGAGTGGCGCGATATCGGGGAAAGATTCTGGTGGATAAATTGCATTACGAAGTCCTTTTAACGGTGGAACTTTTACGCCCTGGCAACCTTTGGGTTCCAGGTATCGGTAACCTTCGATGACCAGGTAATGGAGGACAGGTTTCATATATAAAAAAGACCGCCCGTCTTCGGCGCCGCCAAGTATCGGAACTCCCATCATGGGTTCGCAAAGGGATTGGTCCCCCACTTTTGCGTTTTTCATATCGTATTCGGCATAGGCATGTTCCGGTTCGATGTCCGTCAATTTATCATCCAGTCCCTTGAAACATTCAAATACGGGGTCTGCCAACATTTTGCCCAAACGTTTAGCTTCGTCGATATTTTGTTTTTGCCAGTTGGCTGAGATATCGCCTTCTGGGCCTACGGCCACAGCGGTCACAAAATGTCGATCGAGATGGTATTGCTTTTCGATGGTAGCGGCAATATACCGCGAAGCCACACCGAGTAGATCGCCGTGGTAGAGTTTGCAGTCAACTCCCACGGAAGTCGCATGCAGCGGTGTGATAATATATGCGGCAATAGGGATTGTCTGAGCTGGTTGTTCTTTGTTGACATGATCGATGCGGAACACCCAAACGCGGGGAATAACCGAATTGTAAGGAACATCGATCACATTGTTTTTATAGTTCCAAATCCATGCTTCCAGGCTGCGGTTCCTGGTTAAACCGTCAATGGTTACTTCGCCGGCGGCGACGCGCGCTGGAGCAAGGTCCAGGCAAGCGGTTTTAATACCCGAATCGATGCGGTCCGCGGCCCAATTTACCAGTGCTGGGAAAAATCCGCTGCGACTGGAACCGAAAGTATTATAAAATGAAGCGCCGAAGAAGCCGCCGGGACCGGCATGGGTATGCGAAGCAGACATGACTAAATTCACCGGCGCAATTCCTGAGTCTGCGGCGCGTTTGGCGACTTCACGGCGCAACAACTCGCTGACCGCGCCCCAATCGGTTTGCACCAGGGCCAATCGCTTTCCTTTTGAATCCTGGAAAATGATGATCCGTGCTTTTAAGCGGGTCCAGTATCCCAGGGCATGTTTTACGCCTTCCGTGGAAAAGCCGAAAACGGGAAATCCCGGGGAAGGTGTAATATCCACTTCCGCTGCTCCGGCCAGAAAACTCCCTGGAACCGGTTGATATGTATCCGATGGTTGGGTAACGATCCAGGGTTTTGCTTTTGAGGCGCAACCGGTAACCACCACTATGATTAATATAAATATAAGATATTTTTTCATTGTATCTCCTCCTTTCTCAAATTTTATAATTAAACGGAGTTTACCCAATGGGGTAAACTCCACTTTCAGGAAATTCCAGCCAACTTCATGAGCTTCCCGCGAAAATAACAGAAGCTTGGCGAGTTGTTGTTCATGACATCCATTTTCGGGGTGATGGTTTCCGCCCACTTCGATTTTTCAGCGCCGATCCCCTGCCATCCTTTTTCCGACAGTTTAGATGATCCACCGGGATAAAGGGCGTCGGCCAGTTTTTCCCATGTCCTGCAAATTTTGTCATTCTCATAGGAATTGAGTATCGCGGTTTTGGCTTTCGGATAAGCGCTGGTAATTGCATTCAAATCGCCAAGCAACCAGGCTTCTCCTTCTTCGATTGCAATGCAAAAATAAGTTTCAGGTTTCGGATTGCAAGCGTCCAGAATTCCAAATAAATCCTGGCGAAAAGCTTTCAGACACTTACCGTCAAGATCACACACCACGACCACAACCCCTTGATAGTTATCTTTTGAGTAACTACGGAAGGTTTTCCCATACCCTTTCAGCAGCCTGGGCAAATTCTCAAGTAAAATACGTTTATCAGCGTTAGCGGCGTCTTTCATGTTCTTTGGAATACGCCCGACGCCTTTGTAAGAGTGGACATTAAATGTATGTTCACCCCCAATGATCTTTGGCACCAGGATATCGAGGGCTTTTTTACCGGATTGATCTTCCACCAGTATTTCGAAATGCATTGATTCACCTCGCATCCAAGTAATCGCTGTACCAAAGTCCACCCAGGGGAAGCCCTTCTTCAACCATATTTTTAACTGTTTCATCATCGCTGGCCCTTCGAATTGTAGCGAATCCATCCACGCCTTTTTCCAGGACCCAAACTTCCTCGGGTTTGAGGGCGTCGACAAAGTAAGGTTGATGGGTGGTAATAAAAATTTGCGCCCCACCTTTTTGCCCGGTTGCGTGTTCGCGAAATTCCTGCGCCAAAGTTTCAAGAAGTTTATGATAAAGACCATTCTCAGGTTCTTCAATACACAAAAAAGGCGGCGGCGTGGGATCCTCCAGGAGCAAAAGATAGGCAAATACTTTCAATGTACCATCGGACATCTGTTGGGCGTAGAATGGGTCAGCGAATCCTTTGTCATTGAACCGTAAAAGGAGTCGGCCATCGGGTGTTTTACTTGTATCTATCCTGTCTACCCCAGGTATCTTCCTGGCGATGCGATCCAGGATCGACTTAAACCTTCCGGCATGTTCACGTTCCATGAATTGTACCACATTGCCCAGGTTATCCCCAT
Organism: Acidobacteriota bacterium; assembly: GCA_030837085.1. Lineage (GTDB taxonomy): Bacteria > Acidobacteriota > Aminicenantia > UBA2199 > UBA2199 > JAKAGC01. The sequence continues at coordinate 4,467 of JAUPLE010000216.1, forward strand.
GGATATTCAGATGTTTTTGCGGCCCGGCCAATGGAAGGCTGCGCGCCGCGTCCGGGGTAAAATAGCTGAGATACCAACCCTCAATAAAGCGCCGAAAAGCCGATATCCTGGGATGCTGTTTAAGGGACCCAAGCGAAGCAATGCCTAACTTACGTTTATCCTCAAGTTCCACAACTTCCGTTTCCCTTCTCTCCTCTTTTAGATCCTCTAGTTCCTCAGCAGTAAAGAAGCCTTCAAATAAACCGCCTAACTGTGTCTTGCCCTCGTCTATTTGCTTCCCTTCCTTTTCCCCTTTCCATACGATTCCCTTACCTTCATTCAATATGAGAAATGAAAAAGGCCAACCGCTTTTCTGACCTTTACGCCTTTGCCGAAGGCGTTCTTTTTGGACATAGGGGCGGCCGGATGAATCCAGGTCGATGGAAATTTCATAGGTGATTGGCCGGGCATTTCCTTCTTCTTTATAATACACCTCGAATTCAATGGGGCCTTGTTGACCCAGGGAGCGAATTCGTTCGAAACCGCCGCGTCCACGAAGATCGCATGCTTCTTCAACACCGGACTTGAGGCAATCGGCAAGAAAACCGAAAGCATCGAAAAGCGTACTTTTACCGACGCCATTTTTCCCGATGACAGCGGTCATTGGCGTCAGGGGCTGGGCTTCTTGAAGATTCCAAAGTTTCCCAACCGTCACATCTTTTAACGCTTTGGAG
>JAUPLE010000217.1 GCA_030837085.1 Acidobacteriota bacterium
AGTGATCCTACACGGCAGAACATCCGCCAACTTCATAATAAGTTTATGCTGCTGTTTTATGCAATCCTGATACTCATCAACATACAATCCACTGTAAGATGATGTCAGAATTACTTTGCCCACTAGGCTTGACATAAGCCGGACTCCAGCCTCATAGACTTGATTCCAATTATGAGAGGTTCGTGAGAAAACACCCAAGCCTGACGATTCTGGAAAAGAAGCCGTGTACTTGAGTGCGAATCCCGCAATTGTGTCTATACTATAGAATCTAGATGGAACTTTTAGTTTCCTTAGCCTGTCGCGGAGTGATCTCACACCTGCATGTGTGTGGGTCAAAATTAGCTGCCGCCCGTCTTTTTGACAAGCAACTGCATTAGCGATAAGCTCGGTTTTTCCACACCCCGCCGGCATGATCAAGACTGCACGCTTTTTTGACGCAAACGTTTCAGCTATGTTTTCCATATACCCATTTGCTCAATGCCTGGATTTTCTTTTTCAAATCATTTTCGGGCATCTTATTAAGCTGGCTTGTTACTATTTTTCCGAGTTGTTCTCCATAGTCTACTCTTTTGAACCATTTCCCTTCCTTGGCGGATTCGCCAATTGCCTTTCTTATAGTATTCTCAGAGTAGCCTTGTTTTTTCCATTCATCAATATCAGTACCAATAGAATTCCGGTTGCTCTTGAGTTTCGTACATATCGTATCAAATACACTTTGCTCGTCCTTTAGTTTTACAGCTAGATCAACTATTTGCCTCACTGCCTCCCAAGGTAAATCCAATGCGATCCGCTCTTCAATAGCGACTTTGCCTTCCCAATAAATTACCTCCACTCCATTTTGACTGAGAGTCTGGATATCTGTCTGCAACTCGTCGATCTTATCAGAATCGATAAACAAGCAAACATCATACCCCAAGCTCACCAATTCTCGTGCTCTTTGTGGGGCGGAATGTCCACCACCTTCTACAATCGTTACACTGAAGAAAGCAAAGGGTCGTTTATGCTCTTCTGTAGCCCAGAAATTATCGAGGCTTCTGCAGAGACCATATTCGGTCTTTCCCTCACAGACAAGAATCTTGCGACTTAGGACGGACTCCGGCACACTTCTGACAATCGATTGAAGAGCCTTGCCAACTGGAATGACAGTTGTGGTTCCATCTTTAGATCGAACTACACATAACTTCTCAGAAGCCAGTTCCACAACTACCGTGTGGTTATGACTGGTCATGATAACTTGGCCAGCAGATGAACTGGAGTCTCCAGTGAGTTGCTGGAGCTTCTGCAACAGATGCCGTATTCTGTAAGGCTCCAGTGCGTACTCTACTTCGTCTATTAAGAGAATAGCTCCTTTGCTCACACAAAGAAGTTGGAGACCGAGGGCCACAAGACGACGATCGCCCAATCCACCTAATCTCACGGGAACGTTTCCTTCATAAATGGAAATGGCCCCCGAACCAATGTCAATTCCTTTGGGGTCGAGGGCTGGCACAAACTCGGACTTATGCTGAACAGCCAAGCTGTTAGCCATATCTTGAGCCTGTTTGGCAACCTCCTTAAATTCAGTTGTTATACCGGTTCGGACTGCTTTTTGCGCCATGCGGTTGGCTTCTGCAAGAATGCTAGAAGCATTGCTTTTGGCACTTGTAAGATGTGAAAGGGAAGAACCCTTTGACCAAGACAAATGTCTATCAACGTAACTTCCAAGTCGAGTTAGTCCAAGCAATTCTCGATCCGTAGAGGATATCCTGCGTCCGTCTGGAGCACGTTCATTAATTACCGTCCACTGCGGTTCTAGAGATTCATCAACATACAGCCTTATTGACAAAACAGGCTCGTCATTGCCTTGAGGTTCATCGCGGAGCCCCGCTGCTTCACTCCAACCTCGAAGATATAGTCCGAATTTCTCATCACTCAGTAATTTGGATGGTACCTGCCCAACAGTCACAATTATCTCAATAGGGTTACTTGTATCTCCAAGGTAGAAATCGCAGTCCTCAAATGGCACATACCAGCGGGGAGCAAGTGTATGTTCGATTGCATCAAGGATGGTAGACTTGGTTGAATTTCCCGGTCCTAGCATACAAACAACTGAACTGGGTATTGCCCACTCCATATGGTGGATTCCGCGGAAATTGGAGATTTTTATATGCCTTATTTGCATTTTTCTTCACCTGTATATATCGAATGGAAGGGAACTGGTTTGTTTGCGCCTCCTAACATTCTTTTTTGTGTTTATCTCTTTGAAATTATGGACTTGAAATTTTAATTTGTCAAGTGAATATCAATGATATTTATTGAAAAACAGGTGAAAATTATGGAAAATGAAAAATATCATGATCTTGGGGAAAAAAGGGGATCTGGCAAGAAACAGACATTAGCGGTTAAACAATGATTTTAGCATAAGGCACTCAAAAAAATATTTTTTTCATTCACACCTATTGACAATATCTCACGCAAATTTATGGCCCCAATGCGCAGCATGGTCACATCAAAATCATTCCCGTAAAACATACGGTTATTAAAATGCTCCTTCAAACCATCATCCAGGAAGATTTCCTTATGATGTTCCCTGAGATATTCGGACGCCTCCACCAGGAACCCGGAAGTGCCGGAAGCAGGATCGCAAATAACATCATCCGGCTGGGGTTTCACCATTTCTACCATCATGCGGATAATGTGGCGCGGCGTGCGGAACTGGCCGTTCTGTCCCGCCGTGGCGATCTTTGCCAGCAAATACTCGTACAAATCACCCTTGATGTCCCGCCTGTCCATGGGCAGCGCGTCTAATTTGGTCACCACCCGCTCCAATAACTGCGGCGTGGGAATAATAAACACGGCATCTTTCATAAATATGGAATAGGCGCTGTCTGCATCGGTATGTAGGTTCTTTATAAAAGGGAATACGTGGGTTACTATATTCTCGTACATGTCGCGGGCTTCCATATCCTTGAATCGCGACCAGCGAAGAAAGGGCCGGTCCTGGGGAAACACAGGGTTTTCAATGGAAGTTTTGTTGATATTGGCGGTTAGTTCCCGGTTGGTATGGATTTCGTCGAGACGTTTGATAAAGAGAAGGTAAGTAATTTGTTCGATTACGGTCAGGGGATTGGAGATACCCCCGGACCAGAAATCGTCCCAGATACGGTCGATTTTAGAACGTAGGTCGCCTGTGATCATGAATAGTTTTCCTTGTCTATGATATTCATAATCCATTTTACCAGAAATACAGTCAAAGTGCAAAGAGTTCCTTCAAATAGCAGGAAATATTTGCCGTATGGCTTGTAACATTAGACGTATGACCTGTACCATCAAACGAATGACTGGTACCACGAGACGTATGGCCTGTACCATTAGCCGCATGGACAATAATATTTGACGTATGGCCAGTACCATGAGACGAATGACCAGTACCATCAAACGAATGGCTTGTACCATGAGACGCATGGCCAATAATATTTGACGTATGACCAGTACCATTAAACGAATGGCTTGTACCATCAAACGAACGGCTTGTACCATGAGCCGCAGAGGTAGTACCATTGTTATTTTTAATATTGGGGAACATAATTCGCCTGTGCAATAAATCTTCGTGCCTTGGTACGCCGTCTCTTGGTGGCTATTTTAATACCAAACAGTTGACATTCGAAAAAAATAGGTCTATAGTAGGAGTCATGAATACGAGGAGATACTATGCCTAAAAAAATAGCCGTTTTTGTCGATTATGACAATCAGCAGTTGGATGTGTTCGCGTTGATCGAACTACTCCGGGAAAGAGGAAGGGTGGTCATCCGCAGGGCTTACGCAGACTGGGTGTCCAGGCAATCTTACAGGAAAGTGGTGGTTCAAGCCGGTTTTGAACTGATCGACTGCCCCAAGATTACCGCTACCCATAAAAACGCCGCGGATATCCGCCTGGCTGTCGATTGTCTCAGCATCAGTTATGAAAATGATGATATCGAAACCTATGTGTTTGTCACCGGCGATGTGGATTTTGTACCGCTGATTAATAAGTTGCGCACCCAGGGCCGGGAAACCGTGGTAGTATCCTCCGACAGCAGCGCGGCTGAATTGCTCCAACAAGCCTGCGATGAATACATCCCCGCCCACCGCCTGGATGAAATCGAAACCATCTCGGCCGGCCAATTGTCTTTCGAAGAATCCCTGGCCCTGCTCAAAAAAGCCTATGAACAGTTGAAATTGAAAGGCTATGATAACCGGGACATCAGCGATGTCAGGTCCCTGCTGAAACAATACATGCTGCAACTGAACCCATCTTTTGACGAAAAAGACTATGAAGACTGCACTTCTTTTACCCAGTACATCGACAAAGCCCGGATGTTCATCGATCTGACGGATGTTTTCGAGAAAAAACCGGACGTAAAAACCGAAGCCGCCGAATCCAAAGAAGCACAGGGCATACAATTCCCGGAAACTCTTTTAATCAAAGTTTATAATGAAGTGCTGCGGCGTTGGGGAAGACCGGTCACCCTGCAAAAATATGAAAAAATGCTCTTCGGTATCCACCCGGATATCTCCCTGAACCACTACGGCGTTAAAAACATCAAACACCTGCTGACCCAATTCAAAGAAATGGAACTGCTGAAATTCAGCGGCGCCGATATTGAAATCGAACCGGATATGCGCTTCAAACTCACGCTAAAGCAATTGAAACTGTTTCATAAACCCGAAACCCGGAAAATAGTCTTGAGTAAAATTATCGCCCTGGCAAAGAACTGGGACGTCGAAAAAAAAGACCTGACCATCAGCGAACTGAGAAAGTCTACCATGGATGAAAGCGACGCGGCAATTTCCAGGGCAGATTTCAACGCCATTATCAATCTCTTGAAAATAGGGGAAGCGTTTTTGTCGCCGGACAATGCGCCGGTATACTCGTTGAATATCCCGATGCATTTATGTTCGTATGAACTGGAACAACTGGAAAAGATCGTATTATCCATGTCCCTTTACAAATTAGTCAACGCATCCAATATCGAGGACGGCAACGACGAACTGGGTGCGCTGGCCGCCCTATTGTTCGGACGGAAAGAAGCCAAAAAAATCAGTGAAATAAAGGACCTGCTCCTCAAACTGGAAAATGAGAAACTGATCATTCGCAAAAACAAATTCTGGTTAAAATACAGGAAATAATAGAGCCACCAAGGCACGCAGTTATGAAGGCACAAAGGTTCACCAAGGAGATGTCATTTCTGTAATTTGGTGCCGATGATAAGCTTCTTGACGCCGCCCTTTCTAACAATGTCCATGATCTTTACCACCGTACCATGGGAAACATCCTGGTCGGCCTTCAAAATCAAAGCGCTGTCTTTCATTTTCGGCAGGGCGTCTTTAATCTTAGCCTCCAGGGTCTCGAGGGCGACATCATTATTGTTAAGATACATCTTCCCTGCTTTATCCACAAAGAGCACGTAATCCTTCTGCTCAACCACCACGGAACTATCCGCCTTGGGTAACTCCAACTTAATGCCGGGCTGGTCCAAAAAAGTGGATGAAATCATCAAGAATACAAGAAGCATAAACATGACATCGATCAATGATGTTATATTTATAATAACTTTCCGTCTTTTCCTGGTTGTAAACTGCATGTTATTTTGCCTTCTCCTCTCCGCCTTTATTTTTCCCTGGAATTAAAGGAAGTTACTTTGTTCAAAAGTACGACAGAGTATTTCTCGATCTCCAGTACCAATCCTTCGGCTTTATTGGCGAAGTAATTATACATAAACACGGAAGGGATACCGATAAACAAGCCGGCAATGGTAGTGATGAGGGCTTCGGAAATACCACCGGCCAGCGCCGTGGCCTGGCCGACGCCCATGACCGAGATCACATTAAAAACCCTTAAAATACCGGTAACGGTGCCCAGCAGTCCTAAAAGCGGGGCAATGGCGCCGATGGTCTCCAAAAACACCAACCCTTTTTCCAGTTGATGGACCTCCTGCCGGCCCTGGTCGTTCAGGCTCTCTTTTAATTCCTCCCGCGGCAGGCCATAGTTCTCAAGCCCGAGGCGGATGATATTGGCAAAAGGACCTTTATGCTTTTCACAGATAGATAAAGCCAGGCCCATATCGCCCGGTTCTTTAATGTTATTCAAGACACCCACCACTTCCGGGACAATCACCTTTTTCCTGCGCAGCGTTATCAGTTTCTCGATGACAACGGCAAGGGCTATTATCGAACAAAGCAGCAGCGGGTACATGACCGGCCCGCCTTTACTGAAAAATTCCAATGCATGTTTCATAATGTTCCTCTCTTAATTCATTTTTTGACGAAATAAATAAATTTACCGGTTACTTCCAGGTAATCTTCCGGGAAATCGCGGGGCAGCGGCAGGAAAGGGGCGGAAACCTCAACGGCGTTGGAACTGGTCACCATCAATGATTTATGTCCGATATAGTTAAGGATTTCCAGGTCTTTCAGCATGCCGTTGGGATATATTTTGAAACGCAGCAAGGTTTCGCCGCTGATAAGTCCCAGTTCCATAAAGGCCGCCGGCGGGTGAATATTCCGCTGGATTCGTCGTTTCAATTCCAGCATATAAGGGGCAAAGTTCCAATTGTAAGTGTTAAAAGACAATCCGCCCATATCCAGGGCCCGCGATTCCTGGTTATCATATTTTACACTGGGCAATTGTTCCTGGACCCCGGGTCGCATTTCCTGCTGCTGCCGCTGCAAATGCTGGTTGACCAGGTCCCCGGTGCGGGTGATTCCTTCGGTATCCTGTGTAGATTCCTGCATCTGTGGATCGAACGTAGAGTCATTTACCCCGGTATCGGATTCCGGTTTAGGTTGTTTTTTTGTTTCCTTTTGTTGTTCGCTGGGCTGCTCCTGCTGCACCGGCGGCGACGGCGGTACGGGCTGACCTTGCGGCCCCTGGTTTTGGGGCAGTTCGTGGACATCCAGGTCGCCCCGTGCAAAAGGCTCGCCTTCTTTGAGATTGGGATTTGTGTCCGGGTTCCTGGCCAGGGCGTTTTTATCGGATAAAAAGTTTCCTTTTGTCTGCTTATCCACGGTTTTCGCATCGGCCGGCGTTTCAATCACTTCCCGCGGAAGACTGGGCTGCTGCTGCAAATCAAATACAAGGGGTTCGTTTTCCTTTTGGGCCGGGGACACGGGAGTGGGGATAGCCACATCGAATAACTTCAGTCTTACGGCGCCTTCCCAGAGGAAGAGCAGCAGCATGTGCAAGAGTATCGATGCAAGGATGATATATATTCTATAGCGAGGATTCAAATTGGCTACACTCCTTGAATATATAAGAACCACCGGGCCCCGGTTATCTTGCAAAATATCTCATATTTATTTTCATTCATTTCTTTCTTCATTTTTTCTACCGTATACCGTACTATCGCATCCATTTGGATGGAGATATAGACGCAGATGTTTTAATAATAGTTTCCATTTTACCAGTATTTCGGGTATTTTCCAATAGGCTGAGGATTAAAATAGCCGCGAAGAACGCGAAGAACCGCGAAGAAAAAGAAAAATATCCTTGGTGCGCCGCCTTTTGGTAGGGGTTTGATTCATCAAACCCGAAAGATGAATCTCGCCTGGGTAGGGTTTGATAAATCAAACCCCTACATCTTTTCCGTCGGCAAGGTTAGCTTATATTTTACGATCACGATTTCACCTTCGTCATCTTCCAGGACCGCATACATATGGCCGTTCTTTATTAAAAAATTGTTGGGGGAGAAATAGATACTCGAACCTTTGTCGGGCCTGATGACTGAACGGTATAAATATTTACCTTCCGGGGAAAAAATATCGATCTGCTGGTTATCCCAATTCATTCCAAAATTATCCTGGAATATGTAAATCAACCCGTTAATGATTTGAATTTTCCGGAAATGAGTGAGTCTCCTGGGAAGGAGTTTGACCGTCTCGCTGTTTGGCCCTCCCGGGTCGATGGCGTCAAGCTGCTTTTTTAATGCCGCCTCCGAGATTACTCTCTTTTCCCGTTCTAGCGAAAAAGTATTAAAAATATTTCCATTTAAGTCAATGACATATATCACGTAGCAATCGTTAACTCCGTAGTAGAGTTTCTTGTCGGCGTCGTCATACCCTACCACCGGCATGGGAGATAAACCGAATAAGTGCGGGGCAGGTCCCCGGCGGTTTTCCCGGTTATTAACCGTAAATCCCCTGATGATCTTTTTCTCTGTTGTCTTGAGATTGCAGAGGTAGATATCGCCTTTCCCTTTGGGTAAATTGAAAAGAGGGGCGGCGATGAGTTGATCTTCGTCGATGAACAGAAGTGGTTCCCTGCCGGGAAACATATGGGGTATGGATTTGATGAATTCTCCTTCGTGATTGAAGAAATGAAGTCTGTCCATATCGGCGGCGATAAACGTGTTGTGGGTAGCAAAGGAGGGCAATGCGTGCCAGCGGATTTCTCCAGGCCCTTCCCCGGATTTCCCGAAGGCTTTCTTGAATACACCGCCGCTGCTGAAAAGATAATACGATCGATTCTTCCAATCGCGGACGCAGACGGTCTCATCATCGGAGACCACAATGGCTGGGGCGGCTAATGAATCTTTCCCGGACTTATCGATTGTCCAGGTTTTTTCAAGTTTGAAATCCCAGTTACCTTTTAGGGGGTTGTCAGG
>JAUPLE010000218.1 GCA_030837085.1 Acidobacteriota bacterium
AAACTTTCCTGGAGGCTATTCAAAGAGACGCCAGGGAACAATTCGGCAAATGCTGGCCGCGTTTTTTTGCCTGGGAAAGGGGCCAGGACCCCTATATTGTGGATTACGGCGACGATAATGTCGGGTATAGGCCCTGTAAAAAACCGGAATTGGCCAGGACCCATTTGATTCGGGTACTGAATCCACTGATACTTAATTATTTATCCCGAAATCCCCTAGCACAGCATACTCTGCACTTGAAGGTATTAAATCCTTATAATGGCAAAGCCCTTTTCGAAGCCCTGCGGGATCTATATAAAAAGAGACAGAACATTACTATCCCCGGTTCCATCTTTTTGACTGCCCTCTGCGATAACAAAAACCACACGCTTTCGGCCTTCGACGATGCGGCTGAAAAAAGAGAAAGCGAGGAAATTTTCAAAATATTACCCCAACGTTTACAACCGGCTTGTTATTATAAAAAAAAGCCCTTTGGTATTCAAGATTGGATGAACAAGAAAAAACAAATAAGTAATTATAAAAATGACCCTGAAGAAATTGACAAAGCGGATATTTGCCTGGCCATCGATCCCTATATCGACGAGTACAGTATAAGCGACAGCTTGATGTCGGACGAGACCGGTGCAGGTATAGACCGCTACCTGGAAGATTATGAAAAAAACAAAAATTCTCCAAAAGACGGGAAGAATCCACTTTTGGAACGAATGGCCGGTGTCGATCGGATCTATTTACGGCTGGCTTTTGAGTCATTATCCGTGATGATCGCCAATGAAGGTGAAGAGCGGCGAAGATTCGATAAAAGCACCATCTCTAAAGAGCGTTACGTCGATCTGATGAAAGCCCTGCTAAATTCGGGAGTTTGGGCTGTGCTGATGGACCGGGATATGAACGATTACTATGCGGGTGAATGTTCGGATAAACTGGCGAAAGAACTAAATAAAAAAGTAAAAAGCTATGTCGATGAAAGTGGCACCGGAACAGCTTATTTATTTATTGCCCCCGACGAGGGGGATAATAGTAAATCCATCGGCTATATCCCAAATAATTTGTCTGAAAATTCTTCCTTTACCGGATGGTTTGACGGAACTTACCGGGATTTTTCCCAAAATGAAGACTTTTGTCGCCTTTATTTTAGAACAGAGCGTCAATTCCTTATTCCCTTAAATCTATTACCGTCCTGGTTCCATAAAGCCCTGGTTGAATTCCCTGGAGCCAATGCAGATGAAAACGAAAATGCAGATGCAGAAGCCGAGGATTTGCAACAGTCACCGCAGAGGTATATCCTGCGTTTGCTTTTCGATATGGAAAAAGACCAAAAAAATATCAATCTGGCTGCCGATTTATGGCAATTAAAAAAAGAAAAATTTAGCCAAGTATCATCTGTAGGAGATAAAATTGATCTGGCCTTCCTGTTTACCGGTGATAGTAATGGAATGACCGGCAAGGCATGGTTGTTTAATGAATTAAAAAGGAGGGTACTTATAAATACCCTGCACAGCCTGGTCGCCAATCCCTATCAATCCTGGTTTTCTGCTTTATTGCGGCGTTGGAGTGATAATAATTTCATAGAAAACAAAGAATTATTGGAAGCTAGACGCTTAAACGATGATAACGTAAAAGGAAATACGTCAATCGGCAAAATCAGGTTTTGGGAGTTAAGGCTGTTGTCCATATACCTGCTTAGATTGTATTCTCCTTACAACGACATCGACATCGACATCTCGCGGGAAGATAAGCAAGTGTGGATGGGATTTTGCGATACTCTAAAAAAATATTGTCGCGATTTCCTCGTGGATTTAAAAGCACACCTCATGGAACGCAATGGAGAATTGAAACCCAGGCACTCCTTTTTAAACTGGTATGTTTAAAAGCGATGGGTCGGCAGGGATAAAATCAAAATGGCTCAAAAAAAAAATGTAATTATCGTGCATTCTATCAAAGGCGGCTGCGGAAAAACAACCATTGCCCTGGGACTGGCACAGTACCTGGGCCAGGTTGGAAAAGAAACCGAAAGTAAAAAAGTATGCTATATCGATCTCGACCTGATTGGGGTGGGGACATCATACCTGGCCACCGAGGATGGGCAAAAAAAAATAAACGATGGATATTCTATGTCCGATTTTGTTTTGCTAAACCCCTTTGATAACCCGGATTTTTTTGAAACACTTTTCGACAAGGCCCCTGTTGAACTTTTCCATAATTACTTTGTAGAACCTGATCCTGATGGAAAACGGTACTTCAGGGCTATTTTTTCTTCCTCTAAAAAAGAAGTAATGGATAAGGCAGTCCGGTCTACCAGCGACCTTTTCTTTGCCGAGGACATAAAAAGTAAACTAAAAGTATTATTGGAAAAATTGTTTACCCCATCGAGTAATAATGAAGAAATCGACACGGTCATCCTGGATACATCGCCCGGCATCCAGGGATTAACCACTATCCTCCTTGAACTGGCCCGGGAGTTATCGGGTGACAATCATGACGGGTATAATCAAAAGAGCAAAATGAATAAAGATTGGCAGTTTATCAAGATTATCCTGGCAACCAATAATATTTCCCATTTGCAGGGTTTAAAAGATCACTTTAAGAAAGAAAAAGATTTCAACACGATTATTATCATCAATCAAATTCCCTTAGGATTCGATTTTAAATCGGTGCCGGAAGTTTCTGATGACCTGGGGATAGCCGAGATAAAAAAAACCGCTGTAGGAGATGATAGGCTTGAAAAATTTAAAAAATGCCTGGTATTAGATCATTCAATTATCGACGAAAAATTGCTGGAAGCCTATAAACGTTATTTCCTTACAAGAGATAAAAATTTTTTCCCATCTTTTTTTGCCGTCAATGACCTCTCTGCAGAAGACAGTGCAAAAATAGGGAACAATGTTATCGTTATCCCGGATCACCTCAGTCTTCGACAAAATGCAGCATCTTTTGGAGAAGGCGAAAAATTTTTTTCGCCTGATTATTTTGGAAAATTATTAGAGATGGTGAATGATGGCCACCTGAAAAACGTTGGAGAAAAGATTAGTGAAACTATAAATGATGGGAAAAAGCATGAATGATGTGAATAAGGAACCAGGTGATAAAGAAGACCTCCTATGGTTTGACGATAAAGAGGTTTATCATTTTTTTCGAGATGGATATAGAGATGAAATACCCCGGCTTTCAACTCCTCCCGGCCGAATAAAACCCTACATCATCACTCCGGAAATAACCCGGCATGACGAGCGTAAAAAACGCATCAACCTGATGGCATCGCTGCTGGGCTACCGCCATGCCCAAAAGCTATGTTATCTGCATCTATCATTGGAGCGTTTTTTAAGATTGGCGATGCCGATTAACCGGATTGACCTTCTGCTCAACGAATCGTTCTTTTTTTTCGAAC
>JAUPLE010000219.1 GCA_030837085.1 Acidobacteriota bacterium
CCTTCCTTTGAAATGGTGTTGGCGTATAACCCGTTTTCATATCGGGCCGACAATCGCCATGTAATGCCGCGGGCGTTGAAACACATTTTCAGAGCTTTGGATAAAGGTTTAAAAATAAATCGTTAATGCCTCCGGCAACCAGGGGGCTCTTTTGAAAAACTGCCCCCTGGACCCCCGTAAAACTTTTGATCCATTTTTTGACTTTTCCCTTAACCGGTGTTACAATGTGTTGGTTATGGAGGTCCCCGTTAGGGAAATTCAGCAAATATGAAAATAACAATAAATGGTAAAGAAACAAATAGCGGTGCCTTCACAAACTTAGAGGAGTTGGTCGCCGCTTCAGTGACCAAAATAGATGGCCTCGTCGTTGAATTGAACGGGAAAATCGTCCGCAAAAATCAGTGGAAAGAACAGATATTGAAAGACAGCGATAAAATCGAAATGATCCAATTTGTCGGAGGCGGATAAATGCAAACGAAAAAAAATTCCCCGCTGATTATCGGCGGTAAACAAATAACAAACAGGTTTTTCCTGGGCACCGGGAAATTCAAAAGCAAATCGGAAATGAAAAACGCCATTACCGAAAGCAATATCCAGGTCGTCACCGTGGCCATGAGACGAATCGACGCCGAAAAACACTCTGAGAATATCCTCGAGTATATCCCAAAAGATACCATATTAATGGTAAACACTTCCGGCGCGCGGAACGCCGATGAAGCCATCCGGATTGCCCGGCTGGCCAGGGAAGCTTCCGGCGTCGATTGGATAAAAATAGAAGTCATCAACGACAGCAAATACCTGCTGCCGGATAACTACGAAACCCTTAAAGCAACCGAAACCCTGGTATCCGAAGGATTTACCGTGCTCCCCTATATGCACCCGGATTTATATGTGGCGCGGGAACTGCAAAAAGTCGGGGCTGCGGCAGTCATGCCGCTGGGGTCCCTTATCGGCAGCAGCCGGGGATTGGATACACGGAAGTTTATTGAAATACTGATAGATGAGATCGATGTCCCGATTATCGTGGATGCCGGGATAGGGAAACCTTCCCAGGCGGCGGAAGCCATGGAAATAGGGGCCGACGCAGTATTGGCCAATACGGCGGTGGCAGCGGCAGGCGACCCGGTAGCCGCGGCCAGGGCTTTTTCCCTGGCGGTCGAAGCCGGACGAATCGCCTATCTGGCCCAATTAAATGAAGCCAGGGAATCCGCCTCGGCTTCTTCCCCATTAACCGGCTTCTTATTCGAAACCAGCTAACTTTTGCAAAGAATAGTGATAATTATTAATTGTCAATTGTTAATTATTAATGGTTAACTAATGAAAAAACCATGATTCCATACGAAGAATTAAAAACCATTCTCAATAACAACGATCGGAGGTTCATCGAAGACCTGGCGCAGCGGGCCAGGGCCGTCGCCGTCCAGTTCCTAGGCCGGGCCGTTTCCATTTATGCGCCGGTCTATCTCTCCAACTTTTGCGACAACCGCTGTGTTTATTGCGGATTCAACCGGGAAATGGGAATCGAACGGAAAAAGCTAACCCCGGAAGAGATGCATTCGGAAATGGCAAAAGTCGCGGCTTCCGGTATCCGTAATATCTTGCTGCTGACCGGCGATTCCAGGACAATGTCGCCCGTGGAATACATAAAATCAGCAGTGAATATTGCCAAAACATATTTTCCCAGCATCAGTCTCGAAGTTTATCCCCTGGAAGTTGATGAGTACAGGGAACTGTTCCTGGCCGGGGTAGACGGCGTTACCGTTTACCAGGAGACCTATAATAAAGAACGTTACCGGCAGCTTCATATCGCCGGTAAAAAAACCGATTACAATTATCGATATGAGACGCCCGAACGCATCGCCAAATCCGGGATTCGAACCATCAGCATGGGCGTCTTACTAGGATTGTCGGAAGTCTCCGAAGACATCTATCAGCTATTTACCCACCTCGAGTGGCTGGAAAAGAAATACCCGGGCGTCGAATATTCCCTCTCCTTCCCGCGATTGATCCCGTTAAAAAATTCTAGCGTTGACTATTATGAGGTGTCGGATATCACCTTGATCAAACTAATTTGCCTGGCCCGGGTCTTATTTCCCAGGGTGGGTATTAATCTTTCCACCCGTGAAAAACCCCAGATAAGAAACCATGCCTTGCCGCTGGGAGTGACCCGGATTTCCGCCGCTTCCAGGACCAGTGTAGGCGGATACAGCCTCCGCCATTGTGAAGATCACGAAAACCCACAATTTGAAGTAATGGACAATCGCCCAGTCGCCGAAATCGTCGCAATGTTACAACAGCAAGGGTTTGATCCTGTATTTACCGATTGGAGAAGAATCCCCGCTGAGAATCTGCATATGAATGATGAATGATGAACGACTGAAGAAGAGGAAAAAAAATTTCGTAGGGAATTGACTAATTGAAGGAAACGAAATATAATATTAGATTGAAAATTCCAAGGATGAACTACAAAAGTCCTTAAACCCATAGAATTTTGTAGACGCAAATAGGAGGTATTACAATGAATCAATTTACCATTACAGTTAAAAATGTTTTTCGTCCTGAGATCGGTGTCAATCTCGCCGTAAAAGGACTGGGGGATAAGCTTATACTTCAACCCCAGGAGACAAGAACTTTCGAGCAATCACAGGATGCCAAAGTCCTGGCATTCTCGGTAGTACCATCATCCGGGGGAACGGAATCTCCACGTGCTTGTACAATCGAGGTAACAAACGGAACAGAGAAGACCACTACTGCACCCAGGCAGTGGGATATCGAACTCACGGCGACTGAGTCTCCGGTTACGGCAAAAGTTGAAGCCGGCACCGATGAGTGGTAATTGCGTTAGCTCGTTAGCGTGTTAGCGTGTTAGCGTGTTAGCGTGTTAACTGTTGACCAATAGGCATATAAGCGCATATAAAATCGTGTAAACGTGTTAGCGGGCAAGCTGAACGTAGTAGCCCAATAACGTGTAAGAACTGAAATCAGGGGGCTTCAGTTCTGGCGCTTTAGGGGCCGAGGTTCATGTTCGCATAAGAACCCGGCCCACGTCACCTATATCTTAATACATACCAGGAGATTCTTCCCCGGTTAAAACCCTGTAAGTCCCTTCAGCCAGGGCTCTCATCTCATCTTCTCCCGGGTACAATTTAACCGGGGCAATAAACTTGATCCGATCAATAATCATATTCACGAAATAGTCCTGGTAAGCCATGCCCCCGGTAATCAGGATACAATCCACTTTCCCGCAATTTACCGTGGCCAGTCCACCCACATCTTTTGCTACCTGGTAAGCCATGGCATTAACAATATCAATGGTTTCCTGGTCGCCCGCTTTATACTTTTCCGTTATCTTCTTGAAATCTTTGGTCCCGAAATAAGAGAAAATTCCTCCATCGCCGAAAACCATCTTTTCAAAGG
>JAUPLE010000220.1 GCA_030837085.1 Acidobacteriota bacterium
AGTTACCTTGACCGGCAAAATGAAACCTCCGGCTACCTGCTGATTTACGACCTGAGAAAGGAGACCGGACAAGCAGGAAAATGCGAGACCATGGAAACGGAAGGTAAAAAAATCCTCGCCGCCTGGGTTTGATGTGAAAACAACGTAGGGAACAGGCTCTGCCTATTCCCTACACGACTACACTACCTTCTTTAATCTATAGTTATTTCAAGACAAACCCGGCGGGAATTTTGAATTTTTCCGCGGGGACCTTTACGTTTTCCTCGAATTTCACCGCTTTGGAAACAACAGTCATACTGGGTTGCTTGCTCGCCATATATAAGCAAACATTGTTCCAGCCGGCAAAGGTGCTGATATTTCCTTTGTCGTTCATTTCAAAGGCTTCGCAATTTTTCCCCAGCACCGTCATATTCGGCAACTTTTTTGCCTTTCCCGACGGCGCAATTTCGTTCCAATCAAATTTATACTCAGTGCCCCGGAAGGCAGTACCACGTTTATAAACTTCTTTCTTTTCATACATCACCAGGTATAAATCCTTCCCGTCGCTGAAAAACGATTCCTTGACCGCGCCATCCAGATCATATGTATCCCGGCACTCTTTCATCCCGAAATCATCCAAATAAACAACGGCTTTGGTTTTCATATCCATTTTACCCATTGTCAGGGTCGTTTCTAACGTAAGGATGCCTGATTGGATTTGATATTTCTTGACCTGCTGCGCTTGCAAAGTGCTGAAACCTACCACCATCAACATTATCCCAATAAAAACAATTACTTTTTTCACAGTTCCTCCTGGTATTCATTTTAGATTTTAAGTGAAACTGATTTTAGAACAATTTCCAGTAGAATGCAAGGCCCTAAATTACTGTTTTTTTGAGCCGCGAAGAACGCCAAGAGACGGGAAGAAAAGATAGTCTGTTCCATCTGATTTGAAAAAAAAATCGAAATGTGAAATAATATTCCTTACCAGGAGGTCATATGGATGAAACAATTTTAAAACCCGGCGAAGAAACACTCGCATCCTCTTCCGACGAAACAAAAATAAGCGCCCATGACAAAACAAAAGGAATAGCGAAAGACGATACCTGTGACGACCAGACCACACTCATTACAATCGCTGAAGGCGATGATTTCCAGGAAACATTGTTAAGCCCGGATAACAAGGACAAGGCAGACCAGGACACCACCACTGAAGATAGGACTTCGATTTTGTTCGGCATTTCGGATATCCAGCAAAAACTGGATATCGAGATCGCCAATATCCCGGAAGAGTATGAAGAACACATTGAACCGGAACAGATGTCCCATCTTATTAAAGATCACTACCCCACTCATACCGAAGCGGAAAAAATCAGGGTCAACCGGAACTTTCTAAATGACGCCGAACCCTTCCGTTTGGACCTTATGATAGAAAAGATAAAAAATTCCCGGGAAGGGTTGCCAACAGGTTTCAAAAGCCTGGACCATCTTATCACTATCCCATCCAATTCCCTTACCCTCATTGTCAGCCGGCCGAAACACGGCAAAACCTGCTTTATGCTCAATTTACTTCTCAATATGTGCCACCTATTCCCGGGAAAACGCTTTCTATTTTATACCTACGAAGAACCCAAATGGGATGTTTTCCTGAAATTGATCAATATGAGCGGTACAAAGCAGTTTACCCAACGCCAGGGGCGCCAATCAAACCTGGAACGCTGGGAATACGAATTGAATCACTGCGAAATTGAAACGCTGAAAGAAAAAGCCAACGAAGATATCGAATACATCGGCTTGAAAAATTTCCTGGAAATTGCCGGCAACGTTCATGTAATCGACAGTAATCATAACTGCGGTCAATTGATCGATTCGATCCGGTCGTTTGCCAAAACGTTTGACATAGGGGCAGTCTTTATCGACTCGCTTCCTAAAATTCGCCTGGAGGATGAAAAAAAGTCCATGGACTACCGGCAGCAACTGCAGGAAATCTCGGATAATTTAAGGAAACTGGCGGCGGAAATACGACTCCCGCTCATCCTCAGCGCCCCGTTGACCACCACGACAAAAGGGACGCCGGAATATGACAACCTGGTGGAAGAAAACCTGGTTGATTTGGGCTGCCCGGACCAAAACGCAAACCTGGTCATCGGCCTCCAGAACTACGCCCGCTCAAAATTTATCGGCTCAAATACGAATAATAATTTTAAATCTAACTTCCTGGATGAACCACTAAAAAACGCAGCCCCTATGCCGGATAATTTTAAAGATATGGGGAAAAAAACCATTCTCCTGGCAAAAGTAATTGCCAACAAAACCGGCCCGGAAACAGAAACGGAATTAATTTTCCATAAACAATTATTGAAAATTACCGATCCCCGGGCCGAGATTTAAAATTAGGGGGATAATTGTTAATTGTCAATTGTTAATGGTTAATGGTTAATGAGAAACCGCTAATACAAAAACCAAAGTACCCCTTGGGAGAGTACTGAAATCCTTAATTTGATCCCCGGTAAATAATTGCGTATCCGGGATATAATAAATAGTTTCCTTCAAATTGTATGCTTTCCCGGCAATTCCCCAGGAAGTTTTACCCTTTACCGCTTGAATTTCCACCGGCGGCTGATAACCGATAATCATGCGCGTCCCCAGGGGCAATGAATCCCAATCCACCACACGGTCCCCGGGTACAAATCCCCCACTGGAGAAAAAATAATAAGTCGAAGGATCATTATAACCCTTCCCCGCATAATTCCAGGCAGTATAATCCTGGCTGATCTCAAGTATAGCCCCTTTCTTTGCTTGCTCACCTTCGGGCCGGTTCAGCAATACCTGTGTACCCACGGGAATTCGATCCCAACCGACATCACTACCAACTCTATCCCCCCGTATCTCCCTGCCGTCCGGGAGTTTATAATAAGTATCCGGGCTGTCGAAATCCTCGCCCGCGATATTCCATGCAGTATTATCTCTACTAATGATATTGGACAATGCCGCCGTAAGTTCTGGTTCCCCAGGAATTTCCTTGATACCGGGTTCCTTTTCTTTGTATTTATATGGTTTGTAAAAGATAGAATAGATTTGTACGTCCTGGTCCAGGCGGCCAGCTTCCACATCAGGATCATAGGTCCAAAAATCTTTTCCCAATCCAATGCGAGAACGGTCGAAATTAAGCCCACACCGTTTCCG
>JAUPLE010000221.1 GCA_030837085.1 Acidobacteriota bacterium
AGGCGACCTGCGTTTCGATTCCTCTATCATGATGAAAATTAATGTGACTTTCGATAAGAACTTCTTACCCCAGGAAAAAGTCCTGAAGCTAAACCTGCGCGGCGCCCGCTTCTTCAGCGAAATTAAAAGGGAAATCCGGGAAATTAACGGGGTGTTCATTGTCTACCCCCGTATCTACGCTTTCCAACTGGATACCCGCAAAGACGACTGGGAAAAGAAACTGCTCCGCGAACTGAACGAAGACTATGGCCTGGAACTTTACAAAATCCGCTTTATCAACGAAGAAGAAATCTGCGGGATCTACCAGCAAGCGGGTTTCAACGATATCCGCGATCCTTACCATCTGCAAGAAGGAGAATTACTAATCGTGGCCGGTGGGTTTGCTAATTTTAATATGGACGGTATGCCGCTTTGCAACATTAGAGCAGACGTTACTCCTGCCAACGACAACCAGGAGGAGAAACGGGTTTACTGCGAAAGGTACTTTGCTAAATTCAACGAAAAGGCCGGCGGCTATTTCTACGTGGGCGGTGAATGGTATCATAACCTGTTTATCCCTGAATTCTTTTCAAAAGAAGAACCCCGCTTTTTCTCTTTCCGCATCGGCGACGACGGGAAAAATCTTAAATTCTTCGGCGACACGGCTAAACGGGGCGTTGATATCCGCGGTAGGATTGCGACGGAAACCTCTCCTGTAAACGAAAATATTATCCACACGATTAACCCGGAATACCTGGCCGGCACCCGGGCGCAAGAACTGGTTTTAACTGTTTCCTATGATATCGCACCGGAAGATGATCTGACCACGAGAAAAATTATGAAAGATGGTCCGGTAATACAACCGGAACCGGATACGATCGTGGAAAAGGACAACGACAATCTTCCTTTCCTGGAAAATGCGATGATCCTGCTGCCGGCCCCTAACGCGGAAGATATCCCCTCTTATATTATGACCATCGGAGATGAGAAAAGGGGGATTAAATTCTATGTTTCCAGCCCGGACCAGGAAGTTTCTATCTTGCCTCCCACTATCGAAGAAAGAGTTTATAAGAGAAATATTAAGGATAAAATTGATTATTCGATCAAGCTGGGCCGTATCAGTTATTCGATCTCGGATGATTTTATCTCGCGGTTCGGCGATAAGGAACTTAAAGCGTATTTTTCCTGGTCCTTAAGCAGCACAATGGAAAATCGTTTCACCCTGGAAAAGGATTTTTATATCTTCGGTAGGGAACCGCTGGGAAACTTGCGACAAACTGAACAGGCAAAGCTGGATGAACACCTGGTGAAATTGAACGAAGGGAGCAAGGACTTCTGGAGAATCGGGACCTCCCGGAACCATGCATTCCTTCTTAAAACGCTCCGCGGCGGGTTCCGGGCTTATAATATTTCCCCGAGTTTCCCTATGTTCGTGGTAAAAGCCGCGGACCGGGAAAAGCCGGTGATTTCTCCTTTCCGCATCGGACCGATAACGGATGGGGGAAAACGGGAAAAATTAGAGGTGCTTTTAGGGGTATTGGGGAAAGGGATGATGGAAACGGGTGTCCTGGCAACGGGGTTAAAGGGCTGCGCCGAGGGGTTGGACCTGGAAAATAATGATTTTATTATTATCGGCAATCGGGTTTATAAGTATATTGTGCCGTTAGTGATGGAATCGGAGTTAAGCAGCCGGGTGCAGATGAGCGTTTTACGGAAAATCCGCGAAAGTACCAGTGTTGTTATTGCCTGAGGGTCCGATATAAATGGAAAAAGCAATCCAATTGGTTTTCTATATTTCCTGGGCCTTATGGCTTTTGTATTTATATATTCTGCTTTTCTTCAAAAAGGCAGGAGTGGAGGGGGCAGAGCCCCCATCAAAAGAAGGCCCTTCGGGCCATTGTTTAAAAAATATTAATAGATGGTGGGTTTCTTTTATCGGTATGTTTTTATCCACCATTGCTATTTTCTCTCTTTTTTTCTTGTTGACGCAGGACTTTAAATCGGATTCTAATTTTTTTATTGAGAACTATGAATATAAGATAACGGGGCAGCAGAAAGAGATTATTATCGGGAGTTCGGAAGAAGGCGCGGATATTTCCCTGGAAAACGCATCGGCGGCGGAGCGCCACTTGAAAATTATTCTCAAGGGATCAGACTTCGAAGTCCAGGACATTAGCGATGATAAGAGAGTGGATATTAACGGCCGTTATTTAAACCGGGCGACGCTGAAAGTTGGCGATGTGATCGAAATCAACGGCAAGGAAAAAATCAACGTGTTGAAGATCAACCCGCAGTTTCCGTTGGGGCGATCGATAACGGTTTCGATTACAAAGAGCGGGAAAAAAGAAGCGTCGCCGGTTACACTGCGCACGCTGCTGAATAAAAGGGTAACCATTGGCGAAACAGGCGCAGCGTCGGCGGCGTCGGCGGCTTCGTTGGAATATACGCCGAATAAACGGTTCCTGGGTACGAGTATTTACTATGTAATTGTATTTGCCCTGGTATTCTTGTTGTGTACGGCGATATATTTTTATTTACAAAATCGTTTTAATGGGGCGTTACTGCTCTTGATGATGGTCTCTCTTGCTTTTGGGGCGGGCTTTGTGCCGGCCAGCGCGCAGGCAGTAATCATGCTTTTGTTCCTACCCTGCATTGTTTACGTGGAGAAAAGAAGGAAAACACGCTGGAACCGGGGGTCGCTGCTGCTGATTTTTTTGTATGGTTGTGTATTTGTCTCCCCAATTCTGCTGCGCATGGACGGGGACTTTACACTGGACTATGCACATTCCTCACGGAAAGATGCGGCAAGCATCCGTGTGTTACCGGCGGGCGTCAAAGAGAATTCGTTTGAATTGTTCGATAAACGGGAAAAACTGGACTATGGGAAAACGTATGAGATTATCCTGGGGCATACCCGCTACGGGCTGCGGGTTGATTATACGGGCGTTTCGTTGAGCCCCCGCGACCCGGAAAAAATCAGGATTTCGCGGGACTTCTCAGCGATTATCGGGGATTTGTCGGAAGTTAGTCCGGGGAATAACTATGTGTACCTGAAATACCCGCATGATTTTGCCCCTTTCCCGGCCAACACGATCGCAGATAGAGAAAAAATCAGTGTCACGGACGCCAAAGGAAACGGGATCACGTTATCGAAAACGGTCAATGAGAATTACCGCATTTATTTATTTGGGCTGATTTTTATCATTGTTTTGCCCTTTTGGGTTTTTGGGGGATTATATACTTTGCGCTTTTTCGAGAAAAAGCGCCCAAAAAGCTTTTGTTTATTTAATTATAAAAGTTTTATCGTTTACAATTTTGTTTATTTTATGTTGGGCTTAGGGTATGTGGTGTTCGGAGGCTTGGCGCTTTATAATAATAGTTACTTTAAAAATTTTGCGAAGTTCCGCGTCAGCGCTTTACCGCTCTTTGTGGTTTTGTTCCTGGGCCTCTTGTTGCTCAGCCGTTATAACCGCTTCCTGGTGTTCCTCTCTCGCTTGCTCCGGCAAAGGAAATACCAGGTCCCGTTATTGGTCTTTTTTATTCTTTTAATGGGTGCGATTTACAATACGCTTTTCCTGGCGGCGGCGTTGTTGTTCTTTATCTTTGTGTTTGGGTTCCGGCTGCGCAAGGTCATTATTTTCGAATATAAAAGCGCCCGCAGTTACCCGTTGGATGTAAAGAAATTTATGGAAACCCCGGTTTGCAGCTTCGAGGATAGGGAAAACCGGCGGTTGTTTTTTGGGTTGGGTGGGCTTTTGAATAATAAGGGTTGGAATTATTTGTTGATGGCGGACTTGCTGTTATTGCTGGCGCTTTTTTTCATTGTATTGCAAATTTTCCTGGGTGGGGAGTTGGGGATTTCCGTGGGTGGATTTCTTTTCTTTCCCATTGAGTTGGGGAAAATATTGCTGGCGATTTATTTTGCGGATTGGGTAAGCCGTATTGATAAGGGGATGGAGTTTAATGTGTTGTGGGTTTACGGCCTGGTGTTGGCGCCGTTTATCCTGTTGATTGTTTTCCTGAAGGATTTTTCTCCGTTATTGATTTTTGTTTTCGTGTTTCTTTACCACATTATAAAAATAAAAAAGTCCATATTGTTCAAACTGCTGCTCATTGTGTCAACGTTGGTGATAATGAAACAGGTGGCGGCGGCGTTTAATAATTATACTTTTCCCGCGCATTCATTTGCCGTGCTTTTTTCGATTGCTATTCTTTTTATTTTGCTCCGGGTATGGTTCAGGCGGAAGCCGGGTAATGATACGGGGCGATATGGCGTCCTGAAAAAGATTGTTGTTACGTTGGCGCTTATTTCTTTATTAGGGGTTGGGAATTATGTTTTGCGTTATGGGCATATGCCGGTATCGAGGGTATTGGGGGACCGGGTGAGTTTATGGTTGAATCCGTGGCAGGATTATAATCTTTCATTTCAGTATATTAATTCGTTGTGGTTGATGAAGGGGACGGGGACTGTTGGTAAAGCGGCGGATTCGTTGACGGCGGCGGCGCGGGTGCCGGTGGTGGAGAAGGATTTGAGTTTTGCTTTGTATGTGAGTACATTGGGGGTGGCGGGAATTGTCTTGCTTTTGTTGACG
Source organism: Acidobacteriota bacterium (assembly GCA_030837085.1). Classification (GTDB taxonomy): domain Bacteria; phylum Acidobacteriota; class Aminicenantia; order UBA2199; family UBA2199; genus JAKAGC01. The sequence goes on from JAUPLE010000221.1 coordinate 4,572, forward strand.
GTATTTTTAGCGGCGGGGGTGGTGTTTCGGAGGGGAGGTTCTTCGTGGCATCGTTATGTGATGGAATTTTTAGCGGTAATATTTATTGCGCAGTTTTTGGTGCCGGCGATGTATACGGTGGGGTTATTGCCGTTGATGGGTCAGCCGCTGCCGTTTTTATCGTACTCGAACAATCTTTTGCTTCTTTTTGCGCTGCCATTTTCGTTCTTGATGTTCATTCACGCAACAGAAACTAATGAAAAGTTTTTGGAAGTTCAGAAACCTTTTTTCAAAAAGGTTTCTGACCGCCGGAGGCACCATTTTTTAATCTTTTGTCTCATTATCATGCTCATTGCATCGGCAATTCTTTTACGTCTTTATTCCATTTCATATCCTAAGGACATCGAAGAAAAAACCGACATCGTGTACCTGGAGAGTTTTCATGATTACGGGAGTATTTTTAAGATTAAATTAAAAAGTGGAACGTTTTTTTTAACGCCGCTGGCACGGCGGGTGGAAGTTAACGGTAAGGAGTTTCCCGGGGATATTGACATCCATAATGGGGATATTATTGCGATTGGGGACAACCGGTTCCAGTTTAAAGTATATCCTGGGGAGTACCTTTACAAAGAGGTCTTTTGTCGGCCTATAAGGAGTCTTTTTCCTGGCCCGGCGTCGGTGCAATATATTGGTGGGTGGCCG
>JAUPLE010000023.1 GCA_030837085.1 Acidobacteriota bacterium
GAGTCGTTAAAAACATTGCCAATGGAACCGGCCCGGTCCTGAATCCCGGGGATAATCATTTTCCCGTAACCAGCCCCCTATGGGTATTCCTATCGGCATTTCTAACCAAAATATTCAGCTTTATCGACCTGGTTCTGTTAACCAAAATCGTATCAACCATTTGCCTGGGGATAGCATCTTTCCTGGCTTTTCTCCTGCTGCGCCGCCATATTGGCAGTTGGGCGGTATTAACTCCTTTGCCTATCTTATTCAATTACATTACCGTTACCACTGTCGGCGGAGAAATCGCACTGGTTTATTTAAGCCTTTTCGCAGTCCTCTGGGCGTATTATTTAAAACGAAATTTCATACTCACCGGGTTGACCGCCGCCGCTGCTTACCTGGCGCGCCCTGAATTAATACTGATACTGCCGGTCCTCGCTTTACATTATGTTCTCCTTTGGAAAAAAGAAAATAAGACCTTTCGCATCTTGCTCTCGGATTGGGGGAAATTAGCAATTGTATTCCTGGTCATTGTATCAATATGGCACGTATACTATGCCATTCAATTCCATTCCATTTTTCCCAATACACTGAAAACCAAAGTAATCCAGGGAAAATGCGGGATGTGGCCCCTTTACTACAGTTGGGGCAGACCCCTTACCATGGAAATGTTGGCCGGGAAATATTTACTGGCCATCCCCCTGATATTCGGCTTGCTTTATTTCCGCAAAATATCACTGGCGCTCTTGATGTATACCACACTACACTATTATGCGTACAAATTGTTAACCGCCCCTTACTACCACTGGTATTATTATGATTTCTTTCTCCTTGTCCCCATGTTTACCATGTTCGGGCTAATAGCCCTTGTTCTTGTCCCCATGAAATTTCTAAAAATTCTTAGGGAACGTCGTAAACCCGGATTCAAATTCCCGCTGGGATTCGAAATTCCAGTGGCTTTATTCATCCTTTTCCTGGCAGTCGCCAGCATTTTTATAACAACCAAAATAAACAATCTCTCTACTTATAAAAATGACAGCCGGTACCACTCCTATAAAAAAATTACCGATGCCATGAGACCCAAGATAAAGAAAGGAGATGTCCTCCTGGCCCCGGAAATCGGAATTTTGGGGTATTACCTTGAAGATGTAATTATTCGCGATCTCTGCGGGATTGCTTCGCCGGGAGTGACAACAGCCAATATCAATGACCTGGACTATTTTGTGAAGATATATTCGCCGAAGTTTATATTTTTCCCTGCCTTCATGAAGCAAAAGGAACCCGTGCGCTACTTCCTGGATCAGCAGGGTAAGCGGGTAACCTATAAACTGGAATACCCGCAAACCGACTTATCAAACCCGACCGACTGTATTTTTTCCTTATGTATTATGTAGGTATTATGTAGTTTGAGTGACTTTTTCCAACCGCTTCAAAATCGAGAACATGAATAGGGCGGAAATTAAACAACAGGCCACATTAATGGACCACAACCCCCATAAGGGAACTTTCAGCCACAGGCTGGAAATCACGCTGATTAAGAATACTCCAAGGGCGGTGGAAGCAAACCACAATCCCATCATCAAGCCTTTATATTTGGGGGGCGCCACCTTCGTTACGAATGAAATACCCATGGGACTGAGAAACAATTCGGCGACGGTTTGCAAAAAGTAGGCGGAAATGAGCCAATAAGTGGAAACCTGCATGGCCTCAGGCGCTACTTTTCCGGCAAGCTCCCTGGGACTGGCTAAGTTCAGCGACGCGATAGCCAATAGGGCAAAACTGACGGCGGTAATCAACATACCGAAACCGATTTTCCGCGGGGCGGAGGGTTCTTTTCCCTTTTTATTCAAATAACCGAATATCCCCACCACCAACGGCGTCAATGCCACGATGAAGAACGGATTAAAGTGCTGGAACATCTGGGGCGTAAAGGGGTTGGAATCCCCATACTTACTGTACTGCAAATATGCCAGCACAGCGAAACCGATAAAAGCAATACCGCCCAGGAGTTTTGTTCTATCCTTGCTCCCCTTTTTAATCAAAAAGTACAACCCGATGATCGACAAGAAAATGGAGAGCAGCCCGGTAAGATCAAACCAGAGGTTGGTTATTTTGTCCACATGGGATACCGTGTAATCCCTGGCAAAAAACGTCATGGTGGCGCCGTTTTGCTGGAAGGACATCCAGAAGAAAATAACCACGAAAAAGACCAGGCCCAGGGCGATAAGTCTTTCTTTGACCTGCTGAGGAGTTAACTCCACCATTTGGGATTTATGTTCCTGGGATTTGGCTTTCTCCTTTTCAGTAAGGTCGGCCTGCTTATAATGCTTTCGGAATAGCCAGAAGACCGCCATGGAGATAATTAAACTGATACAGGCGACGCCGAACGCCAGGTGATACGATTTACTCAAGGCATAAATATAATTTTGAGAAAATTGTTTCAATGTATCCAGTGTGATGGAAGGATCTTGCGCCTGGGCGATTTTCAAATATTCGCCGGCGTCGGCCAGTTTGCTTTTCAAGAAGTCGTGGGCCAGGGCCGGGATTCGTGCATCATAAATAAAATTATAGGTTGATAGAATCCAATTGCTGACCTTTTCCGCGGCAGTGGGCGCAAACATGGCGCCGATATTGATGCCCATGTAGAAGATATTGAACCCGCTGTCCCGGTAAGAATTGTACTGGGGGTTGTCGTACATATTCCCTACCAGGGTCTGGAGGTTGCCCTTAAAAAGACCGGTGCCCAGGGCAATAACCATCAGCGCCCCAACGATCATAAAGAAACCGCTGTCCAGGCCGGTAGGAATCGAAAGCAGCAGGTAGCCGAGGAACATCACTACCAGGCCTATACTGATACTTTTTCCATAACCCAGCACTCTATCGGCCAAGAGTCCCCCCAGGACCGGGCAAAAGTAAACCAGCATCACGAAAACGCTGTAAAATCCACCGGCCTGTCCTGCATCCAGGCCGTATTTTGCCTGGACAAAGAGGGCAAATATGGCAATCATGGTATAATAACCGAACCGTTCGCCCATGTTGGTGAAAAACGCGACGATCAATCCTTTGGGATGATTTTTAAGCATGTGTCAATTCCTCCTTTTGGAAATTTTAATGTATATAATGAATCAGTCTTTTAATCGACGATGAATAATTTAACTCCTTTCTCAGTATAGGTCCGGTGGGGATTATGTTCGTCGTCCTCGGCCTGGTAACTCATCCCAGGGGTCAACATGAAAGTTCTACCGTCTTTCAATTCCGTGACCATTTCTCCTTCCAGGACAAGAATGACATGACCGCGGCTGCACCAATGGTCTGCCTTGTATCCCGGCGAATATACCACCATCCGCACCCGGATATTTCCTTTTTCAAATGTCCGCCAATAAGCGGCGCCGGTTTCACCTTTGTGCTCTACCGGCTCAACCTTACTCCAATCCACCACACAAAAAGGAACTTCTTTAATTTTCATGGTTTATTTCCTTAAAAAAGAGACCTCATCTTACCATAAAAAGAATTTTTTTTCTATGGAAAAAGCCGCGGTTGACTTTATTTTCAAATATGGTATATTCTATAAGATGGACCAGGAAAATTTGAAAGAAAATAGCGACAAATTCGAATATGAAAAATCGCTGAAAAAACCGACCAATCTATTTATTAACAAAATCAATTTCATCGATATTTACCTGAACCGGCCGCTAGCCTCTTTGCTGGTACATGCTGTATTTAATACCCGCGTGACGCCCAATGGGCTGACCTATTTCTCATTCTTTCTCGGGCTCCTGGGCGTTTTCTTTTTTTCCCGGGGCGAATTCCTATACCTTATCCTGGGTGGGGTATGCGCACAATTGTCTTCCATAATCGACGGCGCCGACGGCATGCTGGCCCGGGCGAAAAATATGTGCAGCGACTACGGGGCCAACCTGGACCTCTTCCTGGACCGTATCACCGATTTCTCGCTGCTGGTTGGGATTTCCTTGGGTGCCAACATTTATTTTAAGAATCCCAGGCTTCTCATCCTGGGCCTCCTAACCGCCGGCCTGTACATGTTGCAAATCAATTTATTCTACCTCACCAAAAGCTACCTCCAAAAGAAAGACCGGGGCGAAACCGGCGAGGCCCGCGCCATCGTGTTGTTTTTTATGCTCATTTTCGCCATTGCCGCCCGACCGGATATCTTTATCTATCTTGCACTGGCAGTAACGGTGACTATCAACGCCTGCCGCGTGTTTTATTTTATCAGTCTAAGAAAAAAAATATGAATAAAAAATATATTTTCCGTCGTATTGTTGGCGCCATCAGTCACTCAAACTTTCGGCGCATTGAAGAGTGTGCCACTCTTATTCGCTGGTTGGATTCCCAGGCCGGGGAACACATCCTGGACATCGGCTGCGGCGACGGATATTATGATATGATTATTGCACAACCCGGGGCCAGGGTGGTTGGGATCGATATCAGTAAAAAACCGCTGGCAAAAGCCCAGCGTCACTACACGGGCGAACAATTCGAATTCCTTTATATGAACGCTGAAGAGTTGGACTTTGGCGACGCTTCCTTTGATAAAGTGGTGAGTTTTTGCGTGATAGAACATTTTAACAATGATGACCGGGCTATACAGCATATTTCCCGGGTTCTCAAGCCGGGGGGAAGTTTTGTGTTTTCGGCGGACAGCCTGTCCAACCCGGGGATCACGGCAGAGGAACGGAAGGCCCATCAACAGCGTTATGCGGTAAATACCTTTTACACGGTAGAGTACCTGCAAGAAAAACTCGCGCGCGTTGGGTTCGCAATTGAAGAGATAAAATATATATTGGCTACGCCTTACGCCCTGGCCCTGGCTCGATTCTCATGGAAACTTGACGTCCTGCCCAAAGCATTGGGGGTGGTCAAGACGCTCGGATACCTCTTCCTGTGGGTCATATGGAAGATTACCTCGCCTTTTTCCAATCAATCGGGGACTTTCCAGGGTGGGCTTACCCTACTGGTACGCGCCAAAAAAAAGACCGACCGATAACGCAGTTCTTTTTATTTCCCTGAGCGGGTTTGGAGTTTAATCATTCCCAGCAAACCGAAGCCGGCCAAAAGGAGCGCTAAAATTCGGCGTATCACGACCAGCGCTAATCCCATATCAGCCCTTCTACCCAATAAGGCAAACAAGGCAATGTAGGTGGCTTCATATATACCCAGCGAACCGGGGATAAAGGGGAATATAAAAGCCAGGTTACCCAGTACGGTAATCAAAAAACTGTCCACAAAGGAAATCCCTGTATCGCCGATATATAATATATTTAAATGAATTTCTACGGTCCACAAGAGGATCAAAAGAGAATAGAGCAGAAACACGATTAAGAAAGCGCGCCGGTGAGCCCGGTAAAACTCGGAAATATACACGTCGGTTTCTTTTATTTTATCTCTTTGTTTTTCCAGGAATTTGGGCCGTATTCTGAACCTGGCCAGGAAATCAACCATCCAGCCCAGCAATCCTTTTTTCTGTTTGCGGAAAAGAAAAAACAACACCAGGGAACAGATGGTCACGCCGCCGATAAAAATGGTTTTGATTCTCCCGGGCAGCGGGATACGGTAAAAGATGATGATAACCCCGAGGATAGTGAAAGCGATGGCGGCAAAAAATTCGATGGTTTTGTCGATTACTACGGAAGCAACGCATACCTTCCTGTTGGAACGGTTCACCATAAAAATGCGGGTCGCTTCGCTGCCCACCTGGGCTGTTAACGTCAGTTGGCTGACGGCATGACCCACCATCCGGGCGTTAAATAAATGAAGCAGGGAGGTTCTTCCTTCGTACTCATCCAGGATCACTTTCCAACTAATGGTGCGCAAGACCCAATACAGGACGCGCAAGAAAAATAGAATTAAAAAATTCAGGACGCTTATTTCTTTGATGTTTTTCCAGATTTGTTCGGGACCGATCTGGTAGAAGAAAAAGGCAAAGAGGAGTATGCCAGTCAATATCATTGCCGCCCGGGTGAGTTTCTGTTTCATGTTTTCCCGCGGCGTCTGCCGATTCTAATCCATTTTTTATTAATCACGCAGTGATTATAGCACAAAAAAAATTAATTAAATAGTGGAAAGGGCAGACACTCTTTTTTTCCTTGTGATTGTCAGATAAATGGAAACGGCATCGATGGCCGCCGGGGTAATACCGTGTATTTTCAATGCTTCGGCCAGGTTGGCGGGGCGATTCTTTAGCAGTTTCTGGCGCACTTCGTGCGATAAGCCTTCCACTTGATTGAAATCGAGGTCCCCGGGCAATTTAATTTTCTCAAGGTGCTTGAAATGGGCAACATTCTGGTGCTGTATCTTGATGTAGCCCTCGTACTTGACATTGGCTTCGATATAAGAAACATCCGTTAAGGTCTTATTTTTCAATAAAGGGGCGCCTACCAGCGCTTCCAATTTCTCGAAATCGAATTCCGGCATTCTCAGCAGGTGTTTGAGTGGATGGCTGGCGTCTTTGAATTTAGTTTTCGTCGTTTCCAATTTTTTGATCACCTTCAGGCGGCGTTTTAATTTGCGTTCCTCCCGTGCATACAACTTTTCATCCAGGAGGCCGAATTTCAGCGCATAATGGGACAAGCGCTCAAAAGCGTTATCTTCGCGGAGTTGGAGGCGGTATTCGGCCCGGGAAGTAAACAACCGGTAGGGTTCATCAACGCCCCGGGTGACGATATCGTCGATAAGCACGCCGGCATACCCTTGTTCCCGGCCCAGGATAAAGGGTTCTTTTTCCTGCAGCTTTAGAACCGCATTAATGCCGGCCATCATGCCCTGGGCCGCGGCTTCTTCATAACCGGACGTGCCGTTCACCTGGCCGGCAAAATAGAGATTCTCAATAGTTTTGCTTTCCAGGGTATGCTTGAGTTGGGTGGCTTTTATGGCGTCGTATTCGATGGCATAGGCGGGCCGCATCATGACGGCGCGGTCCAGGCCCGGGATGGCCCGGAGTATCTGCTGCTGCACTTCCACGGGAAGGCTGGAGGAGAGTCCATTGGCATAGACTTCTTTATTGTGGATTCCTTCGGGTTCCAAATAGAAATGATGGCTGTCCCGCTGGGGGAATTTGACGATTTTGTCCTCGATGGAAGGACAGTACCGGGGACCGATGCCTTCGATGACGCCGGAAAAAAGCGGCGACTGGTCCAGATTATCGTTGATAATGGTTCTCACCTGCGGTGTGGTATGACCGAGATAACATACGATCCTATTTTTTACCTTGCCCCTGGTAAACATGGAAAAGGGAATGGGCGGTTCATCCCCGGGTTGGGGTATGAACCGGTCCCAAGCGATGGAATCGCTGTGCAACCGCATGGGTGTGCCGGTTTTTAAACGCATGGTCTGGAAACCCAATTGTTTTATGTCTTCAGCAAGGTGGGTAGAGGGGGGTTCATTGGAGCGACCGGCAAGGTAGATGCTTTTCCCGATGTAGATTTTACCGTTCAAAAAAGTGCCGGAGGTAATGATAACCGCATCGGCTTCCAGGCGGTTGCCTTCCAGGAGGCGGACGCCGGCGGCTTTGCCGTTTTCAATGATGATGCCGGAGACCACGGACTGGTAGATTTTCAAATTGGGGCAGAGTTCCAGGAATTCTTTCATGAAATTGCGGTAGGCGATTTTATCGTTTTGGGTGCGGGTAGCGCGGACGGCCGGGCCTTTGCTGCGGTTTAATATTTTGAAGTGGATGCCGGTAGTATCGGCGGCGCGGGGCATGATGCCGCCCAGGGCGTCGATTTCCTTAACCAGGTGGCCTTTGGCAATGCCGCCGATGGAAGGGTTGCAGGACATCTGGGCGATGGTTTCCAGGTGGATGGTGATTAATACGGCTTCGCAGCCCATTTTGGCAATGGCGTACGCCGCTTCGATGCCCGCGTGCCCGGCGCCGATGATTATTATTTTTTTCATATGTTTATTCTAAGGCGTTCCGTGTTTCGTATTCTGTTTTCCCTGAGGTGCAATAGTATAACTGAAAATCAAGGGAATTTCAATATCGAAGTACATTTCTTGACTACCATGAAAATAGCCGCGAAGGCACGCATGTGCGAAGGCACAAAGGTACACCAAAGGGGTTATTATAAAAAAATTCTTGGTGTCTTGGTGTCTCGATGGCAAACTTTTCATGATCTCCTGGCGACGGGTCACGATGAGCCGTCATGATTGGCTGTTCCCTTCCACCCCCAGGCCTCCTCCCCGCGACCGCCGCAAGGCCTGCAGGACTTTATCGCCAAAGCCCGGAAAGTATTGAGATTTGAAGGGTAATGGGTAGAGCCGTGAGTGCGGATTGGTCCCTGCATTTCCCCTGGAAGAATTCGGAAAACTGAGCTGGCCGCGAAACAGGCTAATGGCGGACTTAATGTCGAAAACCTTCTTTATGGAAAGAGTCGGCACCGGTATCGAGAGGATAAGACGATTCTGCCGGGAAAACAATAATGAAATCGAAATAAAATCCACC
>JAUPLE010000222.1 GCA_030837085.1 Acidobacteriota bacterium
ACGAATGGCGGCAGACTTTTTCCAGGTGGATGAAAAGAACCTGAAACTGAAGTTTAAAGATAAGCCCGTGGCCAATACGTTGAATGGCGAAAGCGACGCTGCCGCGAGAGGGTTGGACATTACCCCGGCGGAACGGATTTTTCTGGAATCCATCGTGGCCATGCCGGAATTAATTGAACATCTGGGTGGGGGCCTGGACAATGAATTGTTATCGCTCCTGCCTGGGAAAAATATTATCCGGTTGCTCCTGAGCCACTATAATCCCCGGGCCAAACAAATCGAAGATTATGGCAAAATAAGTGCGGAGTTGAATGCTTCGGAACGGGTGGAACTGAGGAATATCTTCAATTCCAGCGAGCACGTTGAAAAAGATAAAAAACAATTGGAGAGAAACATCGAAACTTCGGTGGATACATTTATTAATATGTTGAATATGCAGCGGTTCAAGCAGATCAACCAGAGGATAAAAATCGCCGAGCGAGAGAACAATATGCCGGAAGCGCTGAGGCTGATGGCGGAGAAAAGCAAGCATATAAAGAGTAAGTATAATTTCAGTATCGATATGACCGCAAATAAATATACAGGAGGCGCAGTTGAAAGACCACAACAACGATGAAAATGGAGGAAATATCCCCGAGGACTATGATTATGATCGTGATCATGAGGATGCTGATCACGATCGTTCAGATTATGATGATGATAATCATGACCCGGATATTTCGCCCGATGTTTTTGAAGAGTTAAATGAAATGTCGCGTGGCCGCCAGGGAAGAATAAAAAAGGAGGAATTCGTGGAATTTTTGAAAGAAAAGCACCTGGCCGATCATAAGAAAGAGATTGCTACGCAACTGGCTACCATGGATATTCGTATCATGAAAAAGAAAAATATCCTGAAACCCGAACGTCTCAAGCAGTACAATGATTTTCTTACCGAGTATAAAAAAGAACTGCGGGCCATTATCAGACGGGCCAAGAAAAATTTCGGGATTGTCGAGAATATCTTTATTCATTCTTTATTTGAGAATGATGAGGCCTTTAAAAACAATCTAAAATTGCTTAAGCATTATTTAAAAGAGAATGAAATTCGGATCATAAAAATCCCTAAAACAAAGCCCCCTGTCCCGGTTGTGGAAAAAAGTGAAATCGTCGGCGACCCGGTCCGCCAGTATTTGCGGGAAATGGGCAATGTCAACCTCCTCTCCCGCGTGGAAGAAGTGAAGATCGCCAAACGGATTGAAAGAGGGGAGAAGAAAGTCATTAAAGCCTTATCCAAGACCAATATCGTTTTGAATTCCGTTATCGAGCTGGGACGGGATGTCCTGGAGGGGGTCAAAGATATTGATGAAGTTATCGATGTCAACGAGGATATCGAAGATGAATCCAAAAAACAGAAAATCCGGGAAAAGTTCTTAAAACAATTTGAAACCCTGAATATATATAAGCGTGAGCTAAAACAGTTGAAGAAAGGCACGACCGGCACCTTTGTCATCGCCAAAAAAATGGTTCAAATCACTCACCTGATCCAGGATATGCAGATTCTCTACGAACATAAAAAGACCTTTATCAACCGTATCAAACAGCTAAAAGAGAATTACAACCATATTCTCCAGCGTACGCAGAAACTGAAAAACGAAGCGGCCAAAGTCCCCAAAGATAATAAAGCCGAGCACCATCGCCTGGCCGAGGAAGTCGTTAATTACCAACGCCGGCTGGAAAACCTGAATAAAAAATACGAAATCAACCCGGAAGAGCTTTTCAAGACATGCGCCGATATCGAAGAAGGTCAGCGGTTAATTGAGCTTTCCAAGAACGACCTGGTAGAATCCAATTTAAGGTTGGTGGTTTCCATTGCCAAGAAATATATTAACCGCGGTTTGCAGTTTTCCGACCTGATCCAGGAGGGTAATATCGGGTTGATGAAAGCCGTTGAAAAATTCGAATATCAGCGGGGGTATAAGTTTTCAACTTACGCGACATGGTGGATTCGCCAGGCCATTACGCGCGCCATTGCCGACCAGGCGCGGACCATACGAATCCCGGTGCATATGATTGAGACCATCCATAAAATAAACCGGACGCAGCGGCGTCTGGTTCAGGAACTGGGCCGGGAACCTTCGGAAGAAGAAATCTCCGAGGAAACCGGGTTCTCCACCGATAAAATACGCAAAATCCTGAAGATTGCCCAGGAGCCCATTTCTCTGGAGACGCCCGTCGGCGATGACGACTCCCATTTGCGGGACTTCCTGGAAGATGTCAAAACCGCTTCTCCGCCGGAGATGGTTTCCAAGATGAATTTGCGAGAGCAGTTAGGGCATGTGCTTTCCACGCTCACCGATAGGGAAGCCAAGGTAATTGAAATGCGCTTCGGGTTACGGGACGGCAATGAGCACACATTGGAAGAAGTAGGCCAGGAGTTCCAGGTAACCAGGGAACGTATTCGGCAGATTGAAGCCAAAGCGTTGCGGAAACTGAAGAAGAAGGCCAAAAAATTGATTAGTTTTCTCGATAAGCCTGATAATTTCAGGGAGCCGTAATTACGTAAACATATTTTCTCTTTGTTTTTAGTTCAGGTGGTGCTATATAAAAGAGATTTTAGGAACTGTTTCTTAGGTTCGCTGACATCCAGGAACCGGGCGCCTACCAGGTAGGTAGCGCCCAGGGGCAGGCCTTTTTTTTCATCCGCATTAAAATCACCGGTATTTACGCGCACCACTTCGATATTAAAGTCCTGGGTTTGATCTTTTTCTTTCAGGGTAAGGGTATATGTTGATCCGATAATGGGTGAGAAGCTGGCGATCAATTGCAAACCTTCGAAGTTAATGTCTTTTAAAAGGCATTTCTCCTGGTTTTTAAAGGTTCCGTTTACGATACATTCCACTCTGAACCTGCGATTTCTTCGCTTCTGTTCCATATATCACTCCATATTTTTTCAAGCAAACCATGAAATTTTTTTCACGGTTCGGGGATAATGATATGACTCTGGAAATTTATTGTCAATAGTGTACCACAAAAAACCAAGTGTGCGTCATTTTCTCTTTCTTTTTCTAGGCGGCTGCTCTATGAAAATAGCCACCAAGGCATGCAGATATTAAGGCACCAAAGTACACCAAGAGGTTTTTATTGAAAATTGGCCTGTCCCTTATTTCGTCCCCATGCCCGCGAAAGACACGAAAAACACGAAAGGGTAGGCTAAATGGCGACTTTTATTTCAACGACATCTGAGACATGATAGCGGGAGGTAAGAATTGTGTTCAACTTTTCCAGGTCGTTCCGTTCTTTTACAATGGATAGAAAGGTTTCCAGGGCGAGGCGGGGGGTATTGTTGTTTTCCGATAGGTGGGATAGAAAAATATATTCCAGGTAGGGCGATGCATGGTCGCGGATCAATGTTCCGGCATTTACATTGGATAGGTGACCGGATGGTCCGGCGATACGCTTTTTTAGATAGGGTGGGTAAAAGCCTGATTGGAGCATCTCTTCGTCGTAGTTGGATTCCAGGAAAATGATATGGGCTTCCCGGAGGGCGGCAATCACATTGTCACAGCCATACCCCGCGTCAGTAATAACGCTGATTTTTTTGCCCTTGTAATAGAAACAAAAGAGCAATGGTTCGACTGCGTCATGGCTTTTAGGCAGCGATTGGATCACTGTTTCGTCAATAATGATACGATCATTGGCGCTGATGAAATGAAGAAGCGTCTCATCTATGGTAATGGGCATATTCCGGTAGGTTTCCTGGGTCAAGTAAACTGGTGTGGGATGTTTTTTTAAAAGAACCTCCAAGCCCCGGATGTGGTCCGAATGTTCGTGGGTGATAAAGATTCCTTTGATATGGGAGATATGGCTTTCGATTTGATGTAAGCGCAGGCATATCTGTTTACAACTGATACCGGCGTCTACCAGGAAGCAATTAGCGCCGGTTTTAATATAGATTGCGTTCCCGTTGGAACCGCTGGATAAACTGCATACTTTTATCATCCAAAATTATACCAGATTTTTTCTTCCAGGCCAATAAAAAAGTCAGAGTGAGGGAAGTTAATATAATGGAAAAAATGAACCGGGAGGATATGCCGGTAAGATGAGAATCCCGGATATGCTGTATATTGTTTTTTGCGCTATTCCCGGATTGGATTAAGTTCAGAGAATTCCCGATTTACAAATTTAACGTTTATGGTATGTTTAAAACCTGAAAGAATACGCGAAAAGGTAGTTTATCTTTATATTGAAACCTCATTATCTTCCCGGTAATATGGACACGCTCTTTTCTTTTAACAATATCCAATCTTAATAGCGGAAGCCTATCCTAATGAAGAATACATATATTGGTCTATTAGCAAACGACTCCCCTGCTTTGGCGATGGGAGTGTTGGCTATCTTAAAATCCGATAACTGCTTTGTTCCTATAAATCCGATATTTCCCAGTGACAGAGCCCGGTATATTATCGATGATTGCAATATAAGTATCCTTCTGACGGATAAAACCAATTATGAAAAAGCACTGGAAATTATGGGAGAAACCTCTACAGTTAAACATGTTATGTGCATCGACGATTTGACCAGGACAGAAAGTAAACATGTTGAGGGAAATATTGAGGGGGATAAAACTTCATATTGTTATGTTATTTATACCTCGGGTTCAACAGGCAGACCCAAAGGGGTCCCCATTACTCATCAAAATTTGTCACCTTTGTTTTTCTGGTTCAGGGATTATTTTGATCTGGGTGTTCATACCCGGGTCATGCAAAACTTATCTTATACCTTTGATTTTGGCGTATTCGAGATTCTAACTACTTTTTTGTTCGGCGGCCGCCTTTATATGTTAAATAGGGAGACGATGGGCGATTTTTCTCTTTATGCTCATTTCATCAACCGCCGCCAGATCAATACCCTACATACGACGCCGGTGTTTTTTAATAATATTGCCAATCCTGACCAAAAAATGCTCTTCATAAAGCTTCTGCACCTGGGGGGGGAACGGTTGACCGGTACATCCATACAAAAAGCGTTTAATACCACCTCTCCCAGGTGCTTTATTTTCAATGGTTATGGCCCAACTGAAGCGTCCATCAACTGCGCTATTTGTTGTGTTCCCGGGGAAAATATGGAAGGCGCTGAAAAAGACAATATCCCAATCGGTCGGCCTTCCGCTTTTCATGAAATTTATATCCTGGATAGGTTTTTGAATCATCAGCCGATAGGAGCTGCGGGTGAATTGTGTATAGCAGGGCCGGGGCTGTCTGATGGGTATTTAAATCGACCGGAATTGACTGCGGAAAAATTTATTAAAAATAGCCCCTATAGGACCTATGTATATTACAAAACCGGAGACCTGGCTCGCTGGTTGCCTGACGGCAATATTGATTTCCTGGGCCGCATCGACCACCAGGTTAAGGTCCGGGGGTTTCGTATCGAATTGGGGGAGATTGAAAATAGCCTGGCCCGGCGCCCGGATATTAAAGAAGCCGTGGTGATTGCCCTCCAGTATGAAAACGGTGTTAATTATCTTTGCGCTTACTTTGTTACTCCCGGTGGGGAACATCTCACTGTTTCTGAATTGCGAGAATATCTCTCAAAGAGTCTGCCCGATTACATGATTCCTGCTTATTTCATTCACCTGGAAAGGATTCCTTTAACGGGAACCGGCAAGGTGGACCGCCGGGCTTTACCGGTACCGGACGAAAGTTTCATCGATACCGGCGTCGAATATGTTGCGCCGGGGACAGAAACGGAAAAAAAACTGGCTTCCATCTGGCAACAGTTATTAAGATTGGAAAAAATAGGAATAAATAGCGACTTTTTCCAATTGGGCGGCGATTCGATCCTGGTGAACCAGTGCATTGGCCGTATCCGGGAGGAATTACATGTAGAAATCCCCTTACGTAAGTTTTTTGAGCAGCCTTTTATAAAAGCCATAGCCGAAGTAATTGCGAAACAAGACCGACAGGTTTCTTCTATTAAATTACTGGAACGAGTAGGTGAAATTCCGCTTTCTTTTGCCCAGGAACGGTTGTGGTTTTTGCAGGAATTGGACGCCGACAATGTGGCTTATTTTGTTCCCCGCGTGATAAGGATGAGAGGGAAACTGGAAGTATCTCTCATCGAGAGAACTTTTACAGAGATTATCCGCCGTCACGAGATATTGCGTACGATTTTTCCTTCTATTGACGGCCAACCGGTGCAGCGAATTCAGCCGCCTTTCCAATTTAAAATTCCGGTATTGGATTGGAGTATGTTGGCGGCAGAAGAGCAGGAAAAAGAGATATCTCATTTCTTAAGTAAAGAAGGGCAGCGGCCTTTCGATTTTGAAAAGGGTCCCATGCTGCGGGTCACGATTTTAAAATTAAAAGACGAAGAGCATTTATTTGTTTTAACCGAGCATCATCTTGTGCATGACGGTTGGACTCAGGGGGTATTGTTAAGGGAATTTATTTCAATCTTCAGCGCATATGCCGAAAGAAAGGCGCACCATCTGCCGGAGTTACCTATTCAATACGCTGACTTCACTCTCTGGCAGCGGGACCATTTAAAAGGCATTGTGTTGGAACGGCATCTTGAGTACTGGAAAGAGAAGTTAGCGGGATTACCACCGGTGTTGGAATTACCAGCGGACCGTCCCCGACCACCGGTTATCAGCGGTAAAGGCGAATTGGAGGTAGTCCGTCTATCCGGCGCCTATACTGTTTGCCTTAAAGAGTTAAGCCAAAAAAACGGGGTCACTTTATTTATGACCATGCTGGCGGTCTTTAAAATCTTATTATACCGCTATACTGGAGTTGCGGATTTTTGTGTGGGAACCGGCGTTGCCAACCGCAGATACAGAGAAATGGAAGGCATGCTGGGTATGGTAATTAATACTTTACCACTGCGAACCCATCTTACTGGAGAAATTACGTTTAAAGAATGTTTAAAACAGGTGAAAGAAACCTGCTTAGAAGCGTATCAACATGAGGATACACCGTTTGGAAAGATCGTGGAAGTCATGCGGCCGGAGAGGAATTTGAGTTATACACCTATATTCCAGGTGTTATTTGGTTTCATGGACACACCCGGCGGTGAGTTAAGATTGCCCGGATTGGAGTTGGAACTTTTACCTACACATAACCGGTCAGCCAAATTTGACATCAACATTGTTGTGGTTCCACCTCCGGAAGAAAATGAAATCGACGAGATGTTAGTGGAATGGGAATATAATACGGATATTTTCGACACCCCAACTATTCACAGGATGATCGCTCATTATAACCGATTACTGGAAGAGGGAGTAAATCACCCCGAAACAAATCTCCCATTTATGTCAATGCTTTCCGAGGCAGAGCTGAAACAGGTTCTTTTTGAATTTAATGATACGGAAACAGACTATCCCTGTGATAAAACTATACACCTTTTATTCGAAGAACAGGCGGCGAAGACGCCTGACCAGGTCGGATTGGTCGGAGATGTCGGATGGGGCGGACAGATTGCCATAACCTACCATCAACTCGATGAACAAGCCGA
>JAUPLE010000223.1 GCA_030837085.1 Acidobacteriota bacterium
GGAGGAAACCAACCAACCCTTTACGGAAGACGCGGTAACAAAGATTCATGCGGAAACCGGCGGCCAAACCTGGCTGGTGAACCGCCTGGGCACTATTTTGACCATGGATATCAAACCGGGAACGGTTGAACCTATAGTTGAAGAGGATGTTGATAAGGCCATCCAACTCCTGCTGCAAGAGAAAAACGATCATTTCGAAAACCTCTATGAGAAAGCCAAACTGTACAAAGAGACCTTTATAGAGATCGTGTTTGATCATGTCGAATACGACCCGGACGATGAAGATCAATCATGGCTGACGCAGTACGGCCTAATAAAAAAGAAAGACAGCCATGCGGTTGTCGCCAATCCGATATATAAAACCAGGTACGTTAAGACTTTCTTCAAAGAAGCGAAAACGCTCCATTACCAGGATGGTGATAATAAAGTGACCACTTTCACTATCGGCATCGGTCGAAATAATTAAGACCGGGAACCGCTTGAATTATTGCCCCATTTATGGTAAATATAAAACCATGGAAAACATATTACTTACTTCAACTACGCTGTCTACCGGTGTAAACCCCAACAGCAGCATCCTCTCCCTGCTGTCTAAAGCTACCACGGTCAGTAAATTCGCCATGCTTTTACTGTTGGTTTTCTCCATTGTTTCATGGGCGATCATCATTTTCAAGCTGATCGAATATTCAAAAGCAAAAAACAATTCGGAAAAATTTGTAGACCATTTCCGGCGCACCAAAAACTTTTCCGAGATCAATAAGTTTGCGTCCACGGCGCCCGGCAGCCCCCTGGCTATTATTTTCAGGTATGGCTACAAAGAATTGTCACAGCAGATGGGACCCAATAATGCCGCCTCGAATATTAACATGGAGTGTCTCAACCGGTCCCTGGTACGGGCTTCTAATACGGAAATTACCCGGCTGGAACGTTTGAACGGCTTCCTGGCCACCACAGCCTCGGTAAGCCCTTTCGTGGGGCTTTTCGGTACAGTCTGGGGCATTTTTACCGCTTTCCAGCAAATCGGAGAACAAATGAATGCCAACCTGGCCACTGTGGCCCCGGGCATCGCCGAAGCCCTTATCGCTACCGCCCTGGGCTTGTTCGCCGCCATACCGGCCGTTATCTTTTACAATTTATTATTAAATAAATTGAAAGTCATGATCGCTTCCATGGAAGATTTTATCCTGGAATTTCTCAATGTCAGCGAGAAATTAAAATAATGCAAATACAAGAACAGAACCAATCACCAAAAGGACGTCAACTGGGCGCCAACCTGGCTGAAATCAACGTTACTCCCCTGGTAGACGTCATGCTGGTGCTGCTGATTATTTTCATGATTACCGCCCCCATGATCCAGTCCGGCATCAACGTGAACCTCCCTTCCGCGGAAACCAAAACAAACCCCAGTTCCGGCGGCTTGATACTGACTATCACCAAAGATCGCTACATCTACATGGAAAATACTATCGTTAATATCATGCTGCTGGAGTCCCGGATTAAAAGCTATTTTATAGGCAAACCCAAAAAGATTGTTTTTATTAAAGCGGATAAGGATGTCTCCTACGGCTATGTTATCAGCGTCATGGATGCCTTGAAAAAGGCCGGGATCGAGACAGTGGGAATGATCGTGGAGCAAAAGGAAGCAAAATGAAATTTAAATTTAGTTTTGCGATAATCATCTCCATAATCTTCCACATTTCTCTTTTTGCCCTGGCCTTCTATTTGCCGCAGGTGCAAAAAAGCAGCGGCCCGGTTTATTATGTGGACCTGATGATGGCGCCCGGCGGCGGCGGAGGCGGCGGTGGAAATGGCCAAGACGCCGGCGGGGGATTGAACGGCGGCGGCGGCAACGAAGGCATGAATGACACCGAGGGTCAATTGATCGAATCCGGCAGCATCAAAGACCTGACCGTTAAAAAAGAAGAACCTACTTCCAGTCTCCGCTACCCGGATCAAAAAAATAAAGATAAAAGCCCCAAAGAAAAAAATGAAAAACAAAACCTGGTTACAGTAGTTAAAAAAAATACGAATGACGATAAATCCAAAACCGATAACTCCAAACTTATCACCACCCAACGAAAAGGGAGAGTGAGCGATGGGCTCCGCACCGGCATATCATCCGGTTCCGGTCCCGGTTCCGGTGGAGGCTCCGGCGGCGGTTCCGGAGGAGGAATCGGTAAAGGTATCGGTCCCGGGTACGGCGACGGTTCCGGTATTGGCTCCGGGTTTTTCCCCTATGCCTATTATGTGGAAACTCTCAAGGGTAAGATCTCCGCTTCCTGGTACAGTTCGCTGGTCGCGCCCGGGCTGAAAGGGAAATTTACCACCGTAGTTTATTTCAAAATTCTGCGGAACGGCAACATTTCCGACCTGGAGTTAGAGGAAGAAAGTGGGAACAATTCGTTGGACCTATCTTCGCTGCGGGCCATCAAAGACGCCGCCCCTTTTCCACCCCTGCCCAACGATTTTCCCGGCCAATACCTGGGCGTTCATTTTGAATTTGAATGGGAGAAATAATGAAACTTGAAAAAAGAATGATAATCATTTGTCTAATCGCTGCGCTGAGTGTAATGACGGCAGTTCGCTTACCGGCCTTTGCCCAGCAGGAAGTACGCATAAAAATTACCGAAGGCATGCCCATGATCCCGGTGGCGCTGCCGGAATTTTATTTTACCCCTCAATCCGTTGTTGACGAAGCCGTTAAAACCGAAATGTACAACACCCTCTGGGATGACCTGGCGTACTCGCGGGTATTTAAAACAGTTCCAAAAGAGTATTACTCTTTTATTCCAAAACATGATCCCAGCAAAATTATTTATAAAGACTGGGCCTCTATCCAGGCCAATATACTGATATCCGGCCAGGTGGAAGTCTCTACAGACCAACGCATCATCTTTTCCATTAACGTGTATGATGTGAAAGGAGAGAAATTTATATTCGGCCGAAATTTTGGCGGTAAAGTGGAATTTGCCGGGCTCATTGCCCACCGGGCGGCCGATGCCATGATGACCTATTTCGGTGAAAAGCCCATCTTCACCACCAAAATCGCTTTTGTTTCCACCCGCGACGGCAATGACGAAATCTACATCATGGACTATGACGGCAAACGCCAAACCCGCGTCACCTACAACCAGGATATCGACATCTTGCCCAACTGGAGTTTCGACCGGGAAAGAATCCTTTACACCTCTTATCGTAAGGGCAACGCGGATTTATACATGTTTTACCTTTACACCGGCAAGACCGAAGTCCTGGCCACAGGCGGGGCCAATTATTCCGCCGACTGGTCCAGGGAGGGAGACCGTATCGTTTATACCTCTACCCGGACGGGCGATGCAGAGATATTTATCAAAGATATGAACACCCGGAAAGACAAACAAATAACCTTTACCCCTGCCATAGATACATCCCCGTGCTGGAGCCCCAACGGCAGGGAGATTGCGTTTGTATCCAACCGTAATGAGACCGCGCAGGTTTATCTCATGGATGCCGAAGGGTCCAATATCCGCCGTATCACCTCCGAAGGCGTCCGTCATGATTCGCCGGAATGGTCGCCTGACGGCGCCCAACTGGCCTATACATTGGTCCTCGGCGGCGGCATTGATATTTATATTTTTAACTTAAAGAACAATACCATCTCGAAACTAACGGAAAACGCCGGCA
>JAUPLE010000224.1 GCA_030837085.1 Acidobacteriota bacterium
ATGAGGAGATCAAACAATGGGGTTCATCAAGATTAAATCCGTTATCCGGTTTAATAACGATGAATTAATGTAGGGATTTGATCCAATCAAACCCCTGACATTGGTAAAAATCATTGGTAAATAAAATGAAAATGAAACGAAAAACAATATTAACATGCTGTTGTGTCATTGGTTTATTAGTTGTCTTTTCCTCCGGCTGCGCCAGCGGCAAAATGAAATTCAAAAAAGCCGAGGAATTTCGAAAAGAGGAGAAGTATAAAGAGGCCGTTGAATATTATATGAAAGCCGTCCGCTTAAAACCCGACGAAGCGCGCTACCGCCTCAAATTAATGGAAACTATGATCGAAGCCTCCAATTACTTCCTCCGCCTGGCTTTGGAACACAAAAATCAAAAGAATTATCAACTGGCCCTACTGGAACTGAATAAAGCCCTGGAATACAACCCCTCCAATAACCTGGCCAACCTGGAAAAACGAGAACTGCTGAAAATCTCCTCGGGTGAATCCAGCGAAACTGAAAAAACCTGGATCGAAGAATTGAAAGAAAAAACCGCGCTCTCACGCAGCCCCCTGGGCAAAGAAGATGAACAAAAAATCAATCTCAAATTTTCCAAAGAAGTTCCCATAGAGAATGTTTTCTCGGCATTGGCAAAAATGGCCGAGATGAATATCATTTTCGATCCAGCGTTTAAAACCAGCAAGCTGGCCATTACCATGGACGATGTCACCCTCACCCAGTCCCTGGACCGCATCTGCCTCCTGAAAAATCTTTTTTACAAGCTGTTAGACCCCAAAACCATCATTATTATCCCGGATACCGATGCGAAACGGAAAACCTATGATGAACAGATCATAAAAAACTATTATATCTCCAATATCAAAGCCGATGATTGCGTCAAATTAATCACCCGGATCGCTAAAATCAAGAATATAACCGCTGACTCTTTCCAGAATACCATTACTATCCGGGACACTCCTGACAGGGTAGCGCTGGTAGAAAGACTCATCCAACTCTACGACAAACGCAAAGCCGAAGTGCTGGTAAAAGTAGATATCATGGAAGTCAACAAGGACCGCCTGGCACAATATGGCACTGAATTCAGCCAGTACCAGATCAGCCAATCCCTGGATACCGGGACCTCTAAAACCGGGATCAGCGGGAACCGGTTTTATTACCTGGATGCATCGGATTTTAAGTTTACCATTCCCACGGTGATTTACACGCTGCTGGAAAGCGATAGCGATTCCCGGGTGATTGCCCGGCCCCAGGTGCGCGGCGAAGACGGTGAGAAAATCCAGATCAAATTGGGGGACAAAGTACCGTATCCCCGTACCAGTTTTGTTCCTTTTGCCTCCGGCGGCCTGGAACAACAGCCCATTACTTCCTATGATTTACAGGAAGTGGGCATTGAAATAACTATCACCCCACAGGTGCACCATAATGGGGAAATCGGTCTTGACCTGGATTTCAAACTAACCTTTATCACCAGCGCCGGCACCACCACGATACCGCCCACCATCGGCAACCGCTCGGTCAAAACCCGCATCCGCTTAAAAGACGGCGAAACAGGCATCATGGCAGGCTTGTTGAGAGACTCGGAACGACGTTCCAAAAAAGGGTTCCCCGGTCTTAACAAACTGCCTTTATTGGGGACGCTCCTTTCCTCCAACCTGAAACAGGTCAACCAGACGGATATTATTCTCAGGGTAACGCCTTATATTATCCGTATGCCGGATATCCAGGAAGAAGACCTGGCCCCTATCGAATCGGGCGTCGAAGACGATGTGAAACTAAAGAAACAAGAAACGACTAAAGAAGAGAAAGTGAAAAAACAATGAAAAGGAAAAAAATATATATACCGGTAATTATTATCCTGTTGATTTTTCAGTGCTGGTGTAAGAAAGTACCTTTTTATGCCGGCGAAGGGGCGACATTAACCATATCCGCGGACCGTACCCAGTTAAAAACCGGGGGCGATCGTACCCGCCTTACGGTAATGGGTTTCAATGACGAAGGTCAACCGCTGCACGATCACACCAGTGTGGTATTCAGCGCCACGTTGGGAACCGTAAGTCCCGCGACTGTCGAATTGATGGCCGGCAGCGCCGCGGTAGAATTCATATCCGGCGACCGCAGCGGCGTGGCTGAAATCACGGCCAGGTCCGGCAATATTAAAGCAGAACCGGATCCGCTGCAAATCACCATCGGTTCCGCTGCCCTGGAAAGCCTCTCTCTTTCCGCCAACCCTTCCCAGTTCGACCCCGGCGGCGGTCGTTCCCAAATCCGCGTCTATGCCTTTGACGCCGACGGTAATTTATTGGAAGGGATTGCACTGGTACTGTCCACTACTTCCGGCTATTTTGAACACGCCGCCCCTGTGTACACCACTAACGCCGAAGGAATGGTGGAAGATTTCCTCCATCTTACTGAAACAGCTACTGTAAAAGCAGAATCCGGGGAAATAAATGCGGAAGTAGAAATTACCGTGGATACGGAGACAGAGAATCAATTGCCGCAGCCTGATTTTTCCATTTCTCCATCCTCCCCGGTGCGGGGCGAAACAGTCTATTTCAACGGCAGTCTCAGCAGCGACCCGGATGGCTCCATCGTATCATGGCAGTGGGATTTTGGGGACGGTCAAATGGGGTCCGGGGAGAGAGTGACGCACTCATTCACATGGGATGGCAATACGAATCGCACATTCACTGTTTTATTAAAAGTAACCGATAACCGGAAAGGCGTCTCTGTTACCAGCAAATCAATAACAATTGAAACCGAAGAGGAAAATCAACCTCCTGTTGCCAATTTTACCTTTTCGCCGTCCTCTCCGCAAAAAAAAGAACGGGTCTATTTTAACGGCAGTTTAAGCAGCGACCCGGATGGTTCCATCGTGTCCTGGCAGTGGGATTTCGGGGATGGGCGTAAAGGCGAAGGGGAAACGATCCGGCATTTTTATAATTGGAGCAATGACGAAGACCGGACTTTTACGGTTACGTTAACGGTAATCGATGACGCCGGCGCCGAGGGCGTAACCACAAAAACAATTACGGTAAGGGGTTTGGCGGCGTTGGCAGCGAATGATGCGTTTCCCTAAAGAGCTAAGAAGAATAGATTTTCTTTAAATAAGCCAGGTAAACCTCCGGCGCCTGGCGAATAAACACGCCTATGCGGGAATGGAGTGTATCGCTCACGACCCACTTGACTGTCCCGTTTATAGACGCCCATTCTCCATCGATCTCCAACTCGAATTGGAGGTTCTCGGAAATGGGGAACCAAAATACGGGCATGTTGGTTTCCAATAATATACCTTTATTCGATATATTCAGAACCGCGCA
>JAUPLE010000225.1 GCA_030837085.1 Acidobacteriota bacterium
AAGACCTAACACGCGGCGCTCCCGGCGCTCAATGGAGTTTTGACGGCGACGGGAAATTATCCGGGTGGGGTTTGCTTTGACTATTTTGCAGCGTCGGCTTGCTTCTTCTCCTCGGCTGAGAACTGGCGACGTTTTAGTTTATTCACAAAATACCTCCTTAGAATTGAATATTATACTCAGTTGTAATACTAACTGTCCAATTCCAAGAGAGGCAAAACATCAGGGCCATGTGTATTCTGTGGGCATATGTTTTTAATTCGTGGGCCTGTTTTTTTAAATGGACCGCGCCAGGGTCATGGCCACCACATCCGCGCCTTCTGCGATCAATAACTCCGCGCATTTTTTGATCGTCGTTCCCGTGGTATAGACATCATCCGTTAATAGGATTCTTTTCCCCTTTAGAGAAAACGAAGAACTCTTCAAACGAAAAGCATTGTTAAGATTATTCAGCCGCTGGCTCCTGGTCAACCCTGCCTGGGGCAGCGTTTTCTTAACCTTTACCAGGTACTCGTGCAAAAGCGGAATATTCATTCGCTTCGAAAATATTTTCACAATCTCCAATACCGGGTTGAATTCCCTTTTCCTGCCAGTGTCCGGCGGCACAGGAATTATAAAATCAAACCCCTGGGGCTCACACATCGAGATTTTGCGTTGGTAAACCTCTACATAAAAACCAGCCAAGAGGTGTTTCAATTTTTCCACTCCCCCATATTTATATCTCAAGATGATTTCCCTCAACTCTTCTTCATATCGACCGTAAGAAACATGCTTCCGGAAAAGTGGGGGGGCTGTCAAACATTCCCCGCAGCGTTCCGATTCATGCCCCAACGGACGACTGCATACCGGGCAAACCGGCGCATTCGCATCGATCCAGGAAATCTTCCCAAGGCACTCACGGCAAACCGACTCCTCTCCTTCCAGTACCAGGTCCTTTCCACACAGCGGGCATTGACAAAGAAAAATAGATAGTCGCATCGACCGCATCAACTCCTTGAAAACACCTCCAAACCATTTATTCATTCGTCTCATTAGCAAAGCTTCCTCGGTTTTTTAAGATATTCATTCTACCATACCCTTGTTTTTTAGGATAGGTTTCAATATTTAATGTGGTATAATATTGCTTAAATACTTTTCAAGAAAACACAATAGGAGTGCTCATGAAAACAATAAAACCTTTGATAATATCGCTTATGATAACAGCGTTTTTAACGATAAACGGTTACAGTGAAACCGGGAAAGTGGACGCGGCGGAAATCCATGATCGGGTGTTGACCATCGATACCCATGTCGATACACCTTTCATGCTGGAGCGAAAAGAGTTCGATATCGGTAAGATAAACGATTCACGAAAACGGGGCGGTAAAGTCGATTTCCCCCGGATGAAAAAAGGCGGACTGGATGCCATTTTTTTTGCCGTATTTGTCGGGCAGGCGGAACGGAACCCGGCGGGAAACGAAAAAGCCAAAAACGAAGCCCTGGAAACCTTTGCTTTAATCCATCAAGCGGTCAAGGCATACCCGGACCTGGCGCAATTGGCCCTGACCCCGGATGACGCTTACAGGATCGAAAAACAAGGAAAACGCGCCATCTATATCGGGATTGAAAACGGCTACCCACTGGGAAAAGATATTAATATGGTAAAAAAATTCTATGACCTGGACGCACGTTACATCACGCTGTGCCATACCCGGAACAATGACATTTGCGATTCCTCCACGGATGAGAATGGGCCGGAACATAACGGCTTAAGCGACTTCGGTAAACAGGTGGTGAAAGAGATGAACCGTCTGGGCATGCTGGTGGATGTGTCGCATATTTCCGATAAATCTTTTTACGACGTGTTGGAGTTGTCCGCCGCGCCAGTGGTAGCCACCCATTCATGTTCCAGGGCTGTCTGCGACAATCCCCGGAACCTGACCGACGATATGCTGAAGAAACTGGGCCAAAATGGTGGAGTAATCCAAATGTGCATTCTTTCCGATTATGTCAAGAAGATGCCTGTCAATCCCGAACGTGATGCCGCGCATAAAGCAATGCGCGAAAAGTTCCGTAATTATGACACCTTCTCAGAAGCGGAGAAAAAGAAGGCCCGTGAAGAGTGGATGCGCATCAATGAAAAATATCCGCCCAACCTGGCTACAGTGGTGGATGCGGTAGATCATATCGACCATATCGTCAAAGTGGTGGGAATCGATTATGTCGGGATCGGCACCGATTTCGACGGCGGCGGAGGTTTAAAAGACTGTTACGATGTCAGCGAAATGGGGAATATCACGTTGGAATTAGTCAAGCGGGGCTATTCCGAAGAGGATATCCGTAAAATCTGGGGCGGCAATTTCATGCGCGTTTTCCATGAAGTTGAGAAAGTAGCCCGGGAAATTCGCGAAAAGCACTAATGCCTTCGGCCACCAGGAACCCTTTCGAGAAAGGGTTCCTGGACCTCCTAAAGCTTTTAATTATCAAAACGGCCAGAAAGTGGCCCAACCTCTCGGAAGCAGCTTGGCTATATCATTCAATACAACAAAGGCCATTAATGCAATCAAAAGGGCAAACCCCGTATTCAAGAGTATCGTTTTAACCTTAGGACTGAAATCTTTCCGGATAATGGCTTCGATAGAGTATATCATCAGGTGACCGCCATCCAACGCCGGGATGGGAAACAGGTTTACTAATCCCAATTGAAGCGATATAAATGCGATCAACATAAACAGGTTGGACGGCCCCCTTTCCATGGCTTTCTGTGAAAATTTGGCGATCTCGATGGGACCGGAAAGCTGTTGAGTGGATATTTTCCCTGCAATCATTTTCTTGAACGCATTAAAAATAAAGAAAGTGAGATTCACCATATCGTTTTTACTTTTTACCGCTGCATCCCATAATCCGTATTGAACCTTTTCCGCAGGGGTATAAGGCGTCATGCCGACGCCGATTACTCCTTTTTTAACACCATCCACTACGTCTTCAACCGGCGTAATCGTCATCTCCATTACCGTTTTATCTCGGTCGATCGCGACCACCAGGGGCTTACCGATGTTGGGTGAGATAATGCCGACAATCTCAAAATAACACACCGGCTGTCCATTAATAGCCTGGATAATATCACCCTCTTTAATACCCGCATTAAAAGCAGGAGAATCGGGTTTAACGGAATCGATCCTGGTCTTAAAATCCCAGGAAAATCCCGCGTAACCAATACCATATTGACTAACGGCTTTCACATCAAGGGTTGTGGGGTGCAGCCCACCTTTCCGTTCATATTCCACGTCCAGGATTTCATTGGGGCTGGCGCTGATATGAAGTTCCAGGTCTTTCCAGGTGTCAATTTTCCTACCGTTTACTGTACGGATTACATCCCCGGGCAAAATCCCGGCTTTGGCTGCCGGCGAATCTACCTGGACATACCCAATACGCGGCGGTTCCATTTTATACTTCTCGATATCTACCCCGGTAATATTGATAACAGTAAAAATAATAAAAGCCAAGACCAGGTTCATCACGGAACCCATTACAAGAATGAATATCTTTTGACCCCGGTTTTTAGCCAGGAACTCATCGGGTTTTCGTTCCCCGGGATCCTGATCGTAATCTTCTTCACCGGCCATCTTTACATACCCCCCCAAAGGAACCAAACTTAAGCGGAAGTCCGTGTCGCCGATCTGTTTCCCAAACAAACGCTTCCCGAACCCGAAGGAAAACGTTTCCACGCGCACACCCATTAACCGGGCGGCAATATAATGTCCAAATTCATGTACCAGTACGATAATTCCCAGTACGATCGCAAATGCCAATATAGTAGATAAAGCAGTCATCGATTCAACTCCTTTTATTTAGCCGAAAAGACTTCAAAGTCATGAAGGCGCTCGTTCTTTTATTTTCTTTCATTGTTATACGTTTTTAAATAAGCGATAGTTTTATTTTTGGTACTCTCTATGGTTTCGTCGATATCTGCCAATGAGTTTACAGGGTAGAAATGCTCATGGTAAAAGATATGTTCTACGACCTTAAATATATCTTTGAAGGAAATCTTCTCATTTAAAAAATATTCAACCGCCACTTCGTTGGCTGCATTAAGAACAGCGCCGGCATTTTTTCCTTCTTTCAGAGCATCATAGGCCATGCGGATAGAAGTAAATATTTGGGAATCGACCGCGAAGAATTCAAGTTTTTGCAGTTCGGCAAAATTAAACGGCTTACCGTTAAAAGGCACCCGGTCGGGGAAACTTAATGAATAAAGAATGGGCAGCCGCATATCCGGCATACTCAACTGGGCAATGATGGAAGAATCGACGAATTCCACCATGGAATGGATAATGCTCTGGGGATGAATCACGACGTCGATCTGTTCTTTTTTTAATTGAAAGAGGTGGAACGCTTCGATCACTTCCAGGGCTTTATTCATCAAGGTGGCGGAATCAATGGTGATTTTGGTTCCCATGGACCAGGTGGGGTGGGCCAGCGCTTCTTTGACGGCGACCCCGGCAAAAGGGTCTGCGCCGTTCCCGGTATTTTTAAAAAAGGGCCCGCCGGAAGCCGTTAAAATAATACGTTTGATAAAGGATTTGCTGGTTTGACCGATGGCCTGGAAAATAGCGCTCTGTTCACTATCGATGGGGATCAACTCAGCCTCGGATTCTTGTAATTCACGGTTGATTAATTCCCCGGCCGCCACCAGGGTTTCTTTGTTGGCCAGGCAGATGCGTTGGCCCTTTTTTATAGATTCGAAGGTAGCTTCCAGGGCCGTGGTGCCGTCAATGGCAGATACCATGGTATCAACGGTTTTATGGGAAATCGCTTCCAGGAGTCCCACGGGACCGTAGTAAACCTCAAGCCGCGGGAATTGTTCCTTTATTATGTCGGCATCCTTTTTATGCTTGACACTGACGATTTCAGGGGAGAAATCACGTATTTGTTCCGTTACTAATTCCAGGTTCTCGCCGGCGGCCAGGCTGATTAAGCGAAACTTATCTTTGTTCCGGGCGATAACTTCGAGGGTATTCCTGCCAATGGAGCCTGTCGATCCTAACAACGCTATATTTCTCATCATCTCAGTTGTATGTAATTGTCCGTGCTCATCCGTGTTTGTCCGTGGCCCATTCATTATATTATTTCCAGAAGTATGTAATGATGTAGAAGAGGACAGGGGCGCAGAAAATGTAGCTGTCCACGCGGTCCAAGACGCCGCCGTGCCCGGGCAGGAGGTTCCCGGAATCTTTTTTACCGGCGGCCCGCTTGAATAACGACTCCACCGGATCGGACAATTGGGACAAAAGCCCGATAACACCGCCGGTCGCAATGGCCTGCCATACTTTCACCGGCACAGGGAAGACCACGATGGATAACCAACCGGTCAGGGCGGCGGTAATGACAGCGGCGATCAAACCTTCCAGGGATTTCTTCGGCGAAGCGACCGGGTAAATTTTATGTTTCCCGATGGCAGAGCCGACAAAATAGGCCCCGGTGTCGCCCACGGCAATAACAAAGATCATGAAAAACAAGAAGTTAGAGCCCAGGCGTTTGAGTTCCAGGATAAAATAGAGCGGCACATAGAGGTAGATTATGATTAAGAAATGGATGCCCATATCCCTGACAAAGGTATCCAAATTCTCGCGTTTCCGGATGGAAAACAAAAAAAACAATCCGGTCAAGAGCAGGATAATGATAATGCTCGACCGCAGCCCCGGTTTACCGAAGGTAAACGAAAGGGCGACGATGAGGCCGGAGAGCAGTACGAGGATCATGCAGGACTTCACCGGTTGGGTGAGTTTTACCAATTCATAGGCCCCGGCGCTGATCAATAAAAATAGGACGAGGGAAAACCAGCGGTCCGGTGTGAATTTAATAAGGGCATAAGCGCCGGCAATTAAGAAAACAGCAGTGATGGTTCGCGTGATAAACTCTTTTACATTCATATTTTTCCAAATCTCCTTTCCCGGCTTTGAAAATCCAGGATTGCTCTTATAAACTCCTTTAACCGGAAATCCGGCCATAGAGTAGGGGTAAAATATAATTCGGCATAGGCCAACTGGAACAACAGGAAATTCGATATGCGCAGTTCACCGGAAGTGCGGATAAGCAAGTCCGGGTCCGGACAATCGGCGGTATACAGGTAATGGGAAAACAAATTTTCATTTATTTTCGATGTAGGGACATTATCCTGCAGGATTTTTTTGACGGCATTGACGATCTCCATGCGGGATCCGTAATTAAGGGCCAGGTTG
>JAUPLE010000226.1 GCA_030837085.1 Acidobacteriota bacterium
AATCAATCCCGAATTGCTTAAACGCACACGGTATCTCTGGTTAAAGAACCCTGAAAATCTCAAAGATGAAGAACGGTCGAGGTTGGGATTCCTGGAAAAACTCAATTTGAAATCTCATCGGCCATGGTTGCTTAAAGAATTTTTTCGAGAATCTCAAATATTCTTTCTGGACCAATTGTTTTATTTTATAAAAACAGGTATCCCAATCAGGTTCTTTAATGTCTTTAAAGGTTAAAAATATAACCGGGTATTGTCCTAATTTGTCGGTGTACTCCCGGCCCGCCTCCATGATTGCCAGGGATTCGAACAGTTTTTGATAGGAATTGACCGTCCCGGGTTGATTAGTCGCCGAAGAAGGGGGGGGCCGGGGAATGAGTATTATTTTATTACCCCGATCGATAATGTCTTTGATAAAAAGGCTTTTATCGACATAATAGTAATTGCCTGAGATTACTTCTTTAAAGTCGGATTCACCGACGGCAAATTTTTTCATCCGGCTGCTCATTATCGTTCACTATGCCTCGCCCATATATATCTCTTCACGGCCGGAAAAGATCAGCACCAATTTGATTAGAGTAGTTTTATCAATATTTTTACGGAATTTTTCGTCGATGCCGTACTGCTTTAATTGTTCTTCCGCAGCCGTCTTTAATTGCTGAACTTCTTTATCCCCGGGTTTGACGCCGGCTTTTATATATTTGATCTCCAATAAATAGGAATACTTGATTCCCTCATAGCGGGCGATAAAGGGTTCCATAACGATATCGGCATAGCCTTTGTTCAATTCTTTTTCGGCGTGGACAATGTAAAGGTTACTCAACCCCAGGTAGACATTCAAAAAAGTCTAGATGGATTTCTCCCCGGTAATCAAATCCCTTAAGCTTATGCTTTCCCGCATCCGTCCCGTGATAAATTCAAATAACGGCTGCCACTTCCCATTATATGCCATGTCGGTCATTAAGTTGGCAAAAACCGCCAGGTTCAAGGCAAACACCCCTGTTTCGCGGTAGGCCCCTTTTATATAATCGTAGTACAGGCGTTTGACGGTTTCATTGGGAATCTCCAGTCGTAATTTATCCTTGTCCGGGCATTTGATTGCTAGCAGCCCCAGGTAAAACAAAAGCGAGGTGAAATTCTCCAGGTCCAGCAATTCCTCCAGGGAAGCGTTTTTACCGATATTATACCCGCTGGTTACGTCATCCATGGTAATGGGTGAAACCCCTGTGATAAAGGAGCGGGTAAGAGAAATTAAGGGCCAGTACCAGGTATTGGCCTCTTTCGCCGGTTGGATGATCGTAAATCCATGTACCTTTAAATAATTCCTCGAACCGGTCTTTATAATGGGCATCGTAATAAGCTCCCATGATGGCAATGGACAGGGATTTGCCGAACCGCCGGGGCCGGATAAAAAATAGGTAGCGTCCGGTATCTTCCAGGAGCTTTAGGAGCGGGGTTTATCAACTTAATAATAATTCTCAAGCCGGATAAGCGCATAATCGAACATCCCGTAAGGGATTTTTTTTATCGTATCGCTCTTATCGTCAGTTGCCATTTTTGCTCCATGTATTTACATTCATGGGCTTATTATACCGGAATCTTATTTTTTTTTCAAACTCATTCCCTGGGTATCCCGGTAATCCGGACGTCGGGAAAGAACTAAATAGAGGCGTCGTCCTGTTCTAATATGTTGTTCTTTTGGCCCTGGTTCTTTTGGGTATAGAACCTGGAGGCCAGCACCTTTCCATTATAAACCGGGCAATTGGGGTTATACCCACTGCAATAATAGGAAAGTGCTATAAAAATATTCCCATTCGCTTTCTCATAATAATGTTTCAATATCTTCAGTCCCAGGTCGATATTGTATTCTTTGTCAAAAATTTTCCCATAGTCGATATTCAATTGGTCTTTCCATACCGCGTAATTGACTTGCATCAGGCCGCAGGCCCCTTCGCTCGAAACAGCATTGGGATTAAATCCACTCTCTACCTGGATCATGGCCATTACCAGGTTGGGATTAAACCCGTATTCGTTACTTTTCTTGTAAACGATTCGTATGGTTTCCGAGAAGCTCGGGAACCTTAACTGGAAAGTTTTATTTTCGAATTGTCGGAAAGCCTTCTCATCCTTTGTCTCTTCATTGAGAGATTTGTAATAAGCGAGGTGTTTTTCCAATTCGGAGACCTGGGCGTTCAGTTTCTCGATGGTCTCGCGTTTGTCGCCATCTTCTGTCGCCAGGGCGATAACAGCGGCCATTAGAACGGCTGCCGTTATAATCAAACCGCTGCAAATAGTTATCGTTCTTTTATTTTTATGCATTATTTTTTTCCCCGTCTTTAGACGATTTTAGATTCGAAAAGGAATTATAATCGATAATGGGATAAAAGTCAAGGTGGAGAGGATTTCGTTTTGCAGCGTACGTATCGGGCGACCCATTTCCGTAAATGGGTATCTCTTTATTTCAAAATGAATGGTACTATGCGCTCTTTTTGGCCAGTTTTTTTTCTCTTTTGGCGGCTTTTTTTTCTTTCTTGGTTTTAGTCGGTTCTTTCTTACTTGATTTCTTGGTATCCAAACTTTTAGACATGGTCATTGCTCCTTAATAAAAGAGGTTCCGTTTTATTTGCCGTTTCAACGGCATATCCTCCTTCCCTTAAATATTACCTCCAAATTGCTTTAAAGTCAAGGGTCTCAAGAAAAGAAGAACAAACCGACAAACCAAAGGGCTTGCCCGATGGTGCTTTTGCCGCCGGCGCCTTTTACAAAATGGGACGGCGCCCCAACCCTCCTTGCACGGCCCTGGGTTTTCCTTCTTTGAAGACAGTGTCTCAAATCTTTGTTTTTTTTGCACGCTTTTTTGAGGTATTAGTAAAATAGCCGCGCAAATCCGGCAGCTTAAAATTCAAATCCGTGCTGCCAGAACCATCGATGTTGCCAATTACAGCATAAAGAGCGCTATATTTTGTTTTCGACACTGAACTGCCGTCACAAGGCAACCAACCCAGGGTGCTGAGGGTAATAATATTATCAACATTTTCAATATCGCAACCCACGGCGCCGCCTTTTGCGGCGGCAACCCGGCTTGCCGCATCCGGATCTACATTGCTAGCTATAAATAACTCAGGATAATCCGTTGTCTTATTGTGGATTGGAATAATTCGTGCCATTTCTGGGCAATATATTCCCACCGGTATTCGGGTTTCGAGGCATTCCGCCAGGCTGCCAGGGACATTTCTTTAAGCAGCACGGGATTTTGGTACAATTGTTCCAGGGATTCGGCCACATCTTCCGGCGCAACAATCTTTCCTTCCGTGAGAATTCCTTCGATGGTTAAGCTCATTACCGGGTCCAGCATCAGGCCGCTTCCTTCCCATAATTCCCGGCATGCGGAATGCCGCGGGACCACCTGGGCAGCGCCGGCGGCGGCATGTTCAAAACTGACTAACCCCCACCCTTCTCCCACCGACGTATTAATTCCGACAGAAGCGGCGTTATAAATTTCATTAAGCTGCCGGACAGGAACCGACGGGATGTTATTGTCATTGGCAGTAACAATGAGCCGCTCGTATATTCCATACCGTTTGGCCAGCCGGATAACATTCCACCCCATATCTTCCACTCCCATATGAAGATGTAATTTTACGTTTGCCGGCTTATTTTCGGCA
>JAUPLE010000227.1 GCA_030837085.1 Acidobacteriota bacterium
CTCCCGAAAATGGGGGTAAAGAAAATGGTGGCCATGGGGATTAAGCTGGCCACTTTCGGCCCGTTGGTAACCCATACTGCCAGGGTATCTTTGAATATATAAAGGAAACCCAAAAAGTGAATAAATAGGCCCAGGATGGAGAGGATCTTGCCGGTTTTATTTTTTATATTGGTGGGAACCAATGGAAATGCAACCCCGAATATAAACAACCCGATAAAGATCATGACATTGCCCAATGCGGCGCTTCCGAAAAGGGATACCTGGGGAGTGGAGGCGGGGAGGTTGTAAGAGAACCCGAATTTATTGACCAATAGGTCCGGGGCGTACTGCATGAAAGGGAATACCGCCGAATAGAACGCGACGCAGAGTAACGCAATAAGAATAAAGGTTTTGTCCGTAACCAATTTAACCAGGTCTGAGAATTTGAATTTTTCTTCTTCGGAGCTGCCGCTTTCGGCCTCCAGTTGTTTGTCGATTTTTACATCGAACATCAGGTAGACAAGATACATGATAAGGCTGACGCCGATAAGGGAGGCGGCAAAGTATACGGCGGTAGGCACATTGCCGTTGGCGATATCCGGGGACAATGCGGTTCCCAGCGCTGAACCCAGACGTCCGAAGCCCATGCTGATAGCCATGGCAAGGGCCATTTCATATCCCTTAAACCATTTCACCAGCGCCCGCAGTACCACCACGCATGTGACTTCCAGTCCCGTGCCGAATAGGATACGTCCGATAATCATAACGGTTAATTTGCCGGAAGGAGTAGTTGCCAGGACGCCGGCGGCGCCGAGGGCGGTTAGCGCTGAGCCGATAGTGGCGATTGCCCCGAATACGACCCCTGTTATCCGGATGCCCCATTTATCCAGGATAATTCCCCCGACGATGATCATTCCGAAAACATTGGCAATGGTGGTTAAACCGATTAACGTTCCGTAATCGGTGGAACTGATGCCCATCTGGCTTTCCATCAGGGGCTTTAACCCTGAAAAGAAATCCTGGAACCAGTAGGTGCTGAAGGTTAAACCACTGACCAAAATCATGATAAACCAACGCATTAAGGGTGAGTCTTTGAGTGTTTGTTTAATTTTTTCTGTCATTTTGATTCCTTGTTATCTTTAATATTAGTAAAAAGCATAAGCTGATCTTCTCCGGATTTGCCTGCGTCATATTTCATGCGCTTGCCTTCCAGCCAATCAAGAAATTCTTCTTTCTCTTTCATATTATTCCAGGTGAAGGTAATACGCTCTCCATTTAATTCAATCCCGGGCTGTTTAACTTTCCAATTCGAATAAATCCAATCGAAGATTTTCGCGCGGATCAATTGAGATAATCCCTTCTGGCGTTGCCGCCCCAGGTATTGGAAAACCCCGTCCGTGGTTTTTAAAAGAAGGGAAGATGGGGTTGCTTCATATGATTTGTTCAATGGCAGAGAATGAAGATCACACAAGAGGCATGCGCGAACCTGATCCAGGACGACTCGCCTATAGAAATCACGGTTTTCTGTGTTTGAACAATCCTCATCACTGAATAACAAAACGAGTGGAGAAGGATCGGTATCCTCTTCAAGACCACTCATAATTGCGGCATCATCTTTATCGATTCCCATGTGTTCTTTGAAAGACTTGTCCCATGAATATATTATTTTATTATCAGTAAGCGCCAAGCCATGAGAAGAAAATAATCCAGGCTGTAATCCCTTCTTCTTGAGTTCTTCCGTGAGATTTCGCAAACAACCGGACATCCGGTCCCGGCCTTCTCCCGGAACTAAATAGCATAATAAACAGGAATTCAACGGCCCATAAACTTCACCAAATGCCGGGCCACAGGCAACAAGGTGAGCCCGGGCTTGTTTGGAATTGGAACTGCCATAATCAAAGGCATTGGCTTTGGCTTCAAAATATAAAGCTTTCTTTTCACTCGTTTTTCCAATAATCACTTCAGGTTCAGGTTTTTGAATTATATCTAAGTGGGAATCGGCTAATGCATTAAGGGTTGATTCGGGAAAAGCAAATGGTTGCTCGATATAAATGATTTTATAGCCCAGGTCGAAAAAGACCGGGCGAATGCGATAATTATCCGGCGGCTGTTCTTTAGACATCCAGAGGAGCAGGTTCAACTGAAAGACCGGGTCTTTAATCAATTTTTGAGTCTTCACGAGTTTCCTCCGTATTCAATGACCATTTGCCGACTATATTTTCAAAGGTTTCCGAACCGATCCAGGCATCGATTTTTGGACAAACATAATGCTGGATATTGGCGATTAAACGATGAAACGTGTTTCCGCAGGTTCCCTGGGGTAATATGGCCACTATGCCTTTCGAAGTTAATTCTAAATTGATGGGCTGCCAGAGATGCCTATCGGCGCCATAGACATGAACTTTTGATGGACCTAAGCGAATGGGATCTCCCCATAACTTGAACCGGTTCCGTTTCTGAAATGCCATCTGTATCCATCGATTGAAAGTTTGATCTGAAAGTGGCTCAATAAATTTCACAATGAGAGGAACGCCTTTGATGCTAAAATTTATTTTTTTACCGGCATCGATTTCCTGCCAGGCGAATTTCTCGGTATACTCCAGGATGGATTTGTAAATACAATAGAGATACCGAACAGTGTTGCGGTGGTCTTCAAAACTATCGGTGCGATTGGTTATTTGCCCGGTTTGATATAATTCATGCCCCCCCCGTCCTATTCGTGATGGAAAACGAATTGCATTGAGGACATGCAAAGGAGAATAGTTTTCCATGAGAAGGTCTAAAGAACATTTTATACTGCCGATCCGGTCCCCCATTTCGAAGCGGGCCTTTCGCCGCTCCAATTCGAGGTGTTCATCAAAATTGACTTCTTCCTCTTCTACGGTTTCGTCGATGGCCTCATCGGTCGTCTCATCCTGCATGGAAAAATCCTGGGGCATATCGAATATGCTTTCGTGTTTGAACACCAACTTACAGAACCGGTCATCGCCCCGTTTTGAAACGTCTTGATTCCAGAGAGAATGCAGTAAAGGGCTGCTGAACCAAGCGTGGTCCAAATCAGGAGATAATATCCATTTTGCTGTACGTTTTTTGGCAATGATGGATTCTTCACAGGTATAATAGGCAAAAAACCGTTCATCATATTGTTCTAAGAACCCGGTTACTTCATTGGACGTTTGTTTCTTTTCATCATCGTAAACGTTAAAGGACAGCGCCATGAAATTCTCATCCAGCATCTTTATGTCTGCCCCAAGTTCCTTGAATATTTGCCCTGGGGATTTGGGATGACCATTCCCGCGTGAAGCGACATGTTCCAACAGGAATGTTTTAACCAGTGGAACACGGGTTTGGCGTCTATCCAAACCTTCTTTGGCTTCCTGGGATTGACCGTTAAAAAAACGATATACATCAAAACGGTCTTTGGGATGTGGTGGAGAAAGTACACGCATGTTTACTCCTTGCATAACCTTAATAGAGTATTATACCAGAATACGATAACAATTGCACCCTATTGTGAAAAACATTTTCGACTACCTGTCTCATTGCTTTCCCCGAAAAAAATAAAGCCACGTACGAAAATACCTTCGTGTCTTGGCGGCTATTTTCTGATCGTTTGCATTAACTGTTGGCTTTCACACATTGCCACGCACCGGCCGCTTGTCCCCTAACTAACCAGGTAGAAATACTTTTTTAAAAAATTGTTCAAAAAGGATTGACTTTCTTTCTAAAAGTGTGGTAGATATATTCTTCCGGTGAATCCGGCGATGATTAAATGGAGAAAATCTGAGTTGGTAGGGCGAAAATGGGTAAGGTAGGGCTCAAAGGGCGGAAGCATAATTTTTGATTCCTTTGCGTACCTTATCCGTATTCTGACTCAATACTGAAATGGTTTTGAAATCACGGAAAGAAACAGTCTGTGTTTACTGTTTTATAAAGATAATATAATTATTGTTATCCCACCCTTTGAATTTCTAACGGGTATTGAACGGAGGCCCTCTCTTGAGCAAAGCCGAAAAGAAACCGTTTGTGTTCATTAGCTACAGCAGCAAGGATTCTCGATTCGTCAAGAAACTGGCGAACGATATCCGGCAGGCAGGTATTGCTTTGTGGTTTGATGCTGATGAGATCGCCATAGGTGACTCTGTAATTGGGCAGCTTGCGAGGGGATTGGCTGCCTGCACGCACCTAATTATTGTTGTTTCAAGAGAATTCGCGACATCTCAATGGTGCAAGGCCGAATTGCGAGCAGTGCTTCATCGTGCGATTCAGACTGGCACTAAGAAGGTGTTGCCGGTAGTGGTTTCCGATATTCCACAATCACTGTGGGATGAACCGCCATTTATCTTTACCGCCGAGCTTCACCACCTTGATCTCAGTTCACATTCTTACAAGGACAATCTGCCGCATCTCTTGACGGCGCTGAGGGAACCTTCAAGTATACCCAGTGCGACGCAAAGCGTCGTGTCTATCCATGAGAAAATAGACAGATTTCTCAGCATCGAGAATCTACGGACACTGCGTTTCATTTCACATGGCAATATGCACACCATGAGGTGTAGTGAAATAGTGGCCGCGGATGACGAGAGTGGTGATGATTCCCTTGCCTTCATTACCGAAGAACAAGTACACTTTCGCAACTATCATTGTGGTTTATCACTGAATTTTACAATTCGCAACAATTGCCCCAATGAATTGATCATTTTCTCCATTGAGCCAGAACTACTACGCTTCCTTGAAGCTGATTCCAGCGAATTTGAAACCATCATAGCTAATCTGCCAGCGGTAGAGGGGGGATGGCTAAGCGCTCCAATATTCACTCACGCATTGTTTGTCTACTTGTCGAAGGACGCGCACAACTGTACCTCGATGTTCGGGTCGACTGACGATAGTGCAGGGAGTAGAGGAATTATTTCTCCTTTCAATTCTTTCCGAGAGGTGGACAGCGCCGAGCGGGAACGATTTACCAAGGTTCTTGAAAAAATAGATCAATACAGTGAGCTTAGAAAGCAAGTGGAGCCAGAAAGTATCCGTGCTCCTGTATTAGAGAACTGCATTCCTCAAGGTAGGAGGTTCTTGCTGAAACCAGATGAATCTGACTCGTTTCACTGTCAGGTGACAGGCAATGAGCCTGGGATATACTTCTTTCGCTTCAAGGTCGCGTTTCACTACGAGTCAAAAAAGGCAGTTTGCTACTCCGACCAAGTGTATCCATGTTTTGCAGGGATTGGCTTTTTAGCATCCGCAATTAGTGAGTAATTAAGGTGTCAGGCAAGAATGTCACTCCGGCCGGGTATGAGTACATTATCGAGGAGGTGATACGAAGCTGCCAAATTAGGTCTTTACTGAATGGGAATAAAAAGGGAACATAATGGATAGAAACCGCGCAATAAGGACTGAAAATTCCGTTACGCTTCATTGCCAGTCGGTTATGCGAGCGTTCGGTAAAATATAAAAGGAGGAATACTATGAACAGAAAAATACTGGTAGTTAGCTTACTCTTACTCCTGGCTGCAACAATACACACCGCCTATGGCCAGGAAGGATTTAAAGGAACGATTTTTTTTCGGAACGGTGATAGTGTAGAATTTGATCATGTCGGCGATTTGAAGGGGGTCCAAGAAGCTAAAATCTATGGCAAACTGGGATCCCAGGAAGTGTACTATTTGTTGAAAGACTTAAAGCAGATCGTGTTTTCGGATCCTGACAAAACATATTATGATCTAAAAGGTACCCTGATACTCATCAATAAACAGGGAGAGAGGTTCACTATTTCAGAATCGTCTTTCTATGCACCGAGCGGTGGAGGCATCAAATATGTCTACCAGGATCCTGTGACCAGGGGGCTTAAAGAGACTTTCGCTTTTGTCAGGAAAAACATCAGTCACATCGTAATCGGAGAGAAGGCTGGTGATATCAAGAGAAATCCCAAGACTGGAGAGTATTTTCCCGCCATGTACTTATATGATCCATTCACGGGGGACGAGTTGGAATGGGCCAAACGCCAGTAAACGTTTAAGTAAACTCAATTAATCACGGCACGATGTCATTCAGGCAACACTTAACAGCGCACCTGATTTGGGAGATTGACTCCCTTCGGTAGTGTTGCGAACGTCAGGCTCATGAATTTCTACGGCCTTTGATACATAATTTCCAGAACTTCTGCGATTGACACAGGTATCGCGTCTTTGCGGGAAGAGACGGCGGGAACAAAGTTCCCTGAAGGTGGAAAATTCGACTATCCCCAATTCATATAAATATCCCCGGCCTATTCATCCAGGGGTGTTCCTTTAAAAACCTGCACCGGGACAGCGATTTATCCGAAGAAAGCAAGGACCGACTGCGCCAATATGGAGAGAAGAGTTGAAAAGAAAGTGATGAATGATGAATGGAAAGATGGAAGGGTGGAAAGAAAAGCGATGAGCGATGATAGAAGAAAGTAATGAGTCAGATTCCAGGCAAGTAGTTTATCCCAGTCGATGTTTCCAATAGTCCGGATTACGATGGAGGTGCATTAAGGAGAAGTTTATGTCTCGAATCGTTTCCATATCCTGGCAAAAACTTGCTCACCGGGAATAGATTTCACCTGGCCGGATCGAAGTTCCGCCAGCCTCCGCTGAGCCACTGCCGCCCACTTCCGGTCAATATCAGACTCGGGCGCATTCAAGCTGCGGAGAATCGAGTCCGCGACGATGGATCGTTCTTCTACCGTAAGGGAAATGGCCTCTGCTATAAGTTCTTTCGTTGTCAATAGACAATACCTCCGTTTTGGATTCCTACTTTTTCAATCAATGCCTTATTTGTATCATGGGAAAAAGAATCTGTCAACTATTTTTTTGCGTGCCCGTATTGATAATCCGCGATGATATTGGCCATGAGGTTGACGCCGATGGCAATGCTGTCCTCGTCGGCCACGAACGTAGGAGAATGCACGGCGGTCTTATCCATATCCTTCGGTATAACTCCCAAATTCAACATGACCGCGGGCGCAATCTTTCCAAAGAA
>JAUPLE010000228.1 GCA_030837085.1 Acidobacteriota bacterium
ACCTGCCCACAAAAAACACAGTACTATAGCCGCGAAGAACGCGAAGGACCGCGAAGAAAAAACATACGTCACTAGCCCACAGATTACACTGATTTACAAAGATTATTAATTATTTTAGGGGCGCGCCCCCGAGTGCGCCCTTACCGCTTTAGCCGCTAAGAACGCGAAGTCACACGAAGAAAAAGATGCTGTAGGTTGACAAAATCGAAAAGTAGTTTTATCATTGTAATCGCAGGAGATACATTGAATCATTCGATATATAGAGTTGTCTCAGTTAGAGTGTCGGCTCCATACACACTGCAAGTGGAGTTTGATGACGATACATCTCAAGTGATAGATTTTCAACCCATTTTAAGAGGCGAACTATACGCTCCGCTACTCGATATAACCCTGTTTAACCAGGTGCAAATAGACCCGGAAGTCAATACCCTGGTATGGCCTAACGGCGCAGACTTTGATCCGGCTACCTTACACGATTGGGCAGAAGATGGAAAAGAATTGACAACTCTCTCCCAACACTGGCAGTAAAATTACCTCTCGCGGAAAAGCTGTTAAAAGAAGGCCACTGACGAACACGGATAATTAGCCGCTAAGAACACGAAGGTCCGCGAAGAAAAAACATTCATAGTTGTCCACAGATTACACTGATTAACACTGATTTTCTCTTACCTTCTTACCTTCTTACCTTCTTACCTTCTTACCTTCTTACCTTCTCACCTTCTATCTCTTCGTCATCATTCATCATTCTATATTGTAGTGTGCGCCCGTTTATTATCTCACCAAAACCTTCCTCAATATTCAATTATCCCGCCGGAATAATTTATTATCCCGTAAGGAAATGAATGTGATCCCGTAAGGATACTAAAACTTCGGGACGCGAAGTTGAAACTTCAGGACGTGAAATATAAATTTCAGGACGCGAAATTGATTTTTCCCGGAAGGAGATGTATAATATCCTTCCAGGAAAAAAATGAAATCAAGGAGGTTTACATGGCTCAGCTTACTCATGCTCTAAAAGCTTATGCGCCCCGGCTGAAAATCTCCAGCCGCGCTTCCATGAATCAAGTGGTTAATTTCATCGCCAGCCGCACCGGCCTCAATCGCGGTACTATCTCAATGGTCCTTTATGAACTCCAGGATACCCTGTTATACTTTCACCTGACCGGCCGCTCGGTTAAACTGGACGGCCTGGGCTGTTTCACTCCCTTCATCGATACGAAAGGTAATATCGATGTCACCAACCGCCTCCCCCCTGAATTTAAAGCCGCGCTAAACAAACCCCACGCCTACGAAGGCGAAATCATTAACCGCGATATGATCGGTAAATCGTCTCAAGAATTGATCGCCCGCTGGAACAACGAACACCCGGATGATAAAATAAATACCGGTTGAAATAAAAATTTTTTTTTTTAGCAAAAACACTTGACAGTCCATTTTTGGAATGAGATAATCCCACTTTACTTTTGGTCCCGGCCCGGGAAGATCGTTTGGCAAGAATGATGAGGTCGTGACTATTTGGGCAAATTAAAAAAAGAAAGAAAAAAAAAGAAAAAAAGAAGACGCTCAAATTTAACAATAAAGGAGCATGCCAATGGCACAAAGAATCAAAGCAATCGGTGCTTTAGGTCCCAGGATTACCCTGGGAAAAAGAGCAACGATGAACGAGATGGTTTCGACTGTCGCCAATCGGACCGGGTTGAACAAAGGAGATGTTCTCCTGAGTGTTAATGAGCTCAGGGATAACATCGTCTCTATTGTGCTGTCCGGGAGGGGCGTCAAAATAGACGGCCTGGGAACCTTTACCCCTAAAATCAACTTGAAAGGGGAAATTTCCCTGTCTGTCCGTTTGGACTCCTCGATTTCCAACGATCTCAATAAGCGCAAGGCCTTTGAAGGCAACATTGAGAACCGCGAAATGATTGGAAAAACGGTCCCGGATATCATCGCTAAATGGAACGAACTACACCCGGAAGACCCGGTGGTTTAGGAACCTTAGATGATATCTGGGTAAAACCAACACCTTTAAAAATGGAGTAACCCTTCACACTTCACGGGGTGGGCAGGTAGAAAATCAGCGCGTCGCTGCCTGTCCACCCCGCTTTTTCAATGTTGAGAGGAAGCGGTACAACCTGGTCTTATATTTATTAAAACTCTCTTCTTCCACCAGTCAAGATTCATGTCCTTTTCTTCGCAGTCCTTCGCTCTTTAAGGGTGTCCCGCCGGGACCTTCGCGTCTATGTTCCTGACAACGCCCGGCAAGCAAATGTTTCTTCATGAATTGACAAACAAACCATATCAAATTATAATATTGCCATGGCTGACGAAAAAAAAAGGAAGAAAATACACGGTGACAAACCGGTTGAAAAGATGCGAAGTATGCACGATGAAGTGGTAAAAGATTTTTTAAGTGAAAATGAGACAGCCAAGAGCTTTTTCAAGGAATATCTTCCCCCGGAAATCGTTAGAAACCTCGATTTCAATACCCTGCAAATCTGCAAGGATACCTTCCTCAATAAAAA
The DNA here is from genome assembly GCA_030837085.1 of Acidobacteriota bacterium. Classification (GTDB taxonomy): domain Bacteria; phylum Acidobacteriota; class Aminicenantia; order UBA2199; family UBA2199; genus JAKAGC01. The sequence goes on from JAUPLE010000228.1 coordinate 2,520, forward strand.
ACTGGCAAAGTATTTCTCCGATATTTTATACCGGATCGATCTCGACAGTAAAGGTATATTTATCTACTTGCTGATAGATCACAAAAGCAGGGAAGACCATTTTATAGGCTTCCAATTTTTAAAATACATGTTAAGGATATGGGAATTGTATCTCAAGCAAAACAAGAATGCAGAGACCTTGCCGGTGATTATCCCCATTGTGATTTATCATGGCCCCCGGCAATGGGAAGTGGATAGTCGCTTTGTATCCTTGTTTAATGC
>JAUPLE010000229.1 GCA_030837085.1 Acidobacteriota bacterium
GGAAACTCAGTTGTTTTTTTCTTGACAATAAGACTCTTTTATATTATATTTTAGTCAAATGGACTTTAAATTAAATGACTACATCGATAAGTATATTCAAAGCGCTGATGGGGCCGCTGAGGCCGATAAGAATGTCGCCCGGCACTTGAAAACGATTATTCCCCAAACCACTCACCTGGATGAGGATACCTTTAAGGAGATTGTTGAAGAATTGAATAAGGGGATCGATGACGGGCATGATTTTAAAAATGCCTTTCGAAAAGTGTGCCAAAAATATATTCTAACCGGCAATATTATAAAAGCTGAATTACCGGGTATCCTGACAAGAATCATATTGGACGATACGGAATTCGTGGAAAAAATTACCGAGGAACGCGGCATCCCCTCAAGCAGGGATGATATTAGAAAGATTGTCTGTTCAAAAAAAAGGAATGACCTGACTCTATTACTTAAAGATATGGGTTTAAATATTCGCGAGGTGGTTTTTGCCACGTTTGATGAGACTGATATGGACGCTGATCCTTTTATTAAGCTTGGCCTTAGAGATATTGTTCGGTTATTGGCCCTGGATACCAGTTCGCTTAGAAAAGAACAACCATTAACCGCAGTTTCCATCAGATATGAAAATCGGGATGATGTTGAAAAGAAATTTCCGGTCTTTCCCGATGCAGGGTGGTGCGATCGATTTTTTCCATCTAAATGGGACGATAATTTCGGCAGAACAAAAAGCCCTGGCCCGAAATTGAAAGGGATGCCTGAGATCGTCCATGAAAATTTAAAATTGTCGGATGTTATTGAAGATATCCGATTTTTAGAGGAATAGGGGGGAAAGGATGGCATTATCTAAGCAAGAAACCATCGACAAAATGTTATCTTTTAATTACAAAGAGTCGGCTGACTGGATTCGAGCGAGACTTCATGGGGACGACAAATATTTTCCTGTCTTTGAGGGTTATGAACCCAATCTTAGTAAATTCCTGGCCGAAGCTTTCTACAATATAAAGGAAGAAAGATTCAGGAATATCTTTCTTGAAATCATGGATGATCTTACGACCGAACTTTGGAGTTTTACCAAAAACGACGATTATATCAAGGAAAACCAGGAGTATATTTATGAATTGCTTTCTCTATGCGGTCGTATCGGGGAGTTTAAACGCAAAAGCATGCTGTATCGTATTGCCCTTTCCGGTAAATTAAAAGGATTTTATGCATTTGACAAGGATTTACACCTGATGCTTTTAAGGGCGCTTGCTTCTTACGGTGTGGCTGGGGATTATGAATTTTGGATTGACCAGATGAAGGATGATTCTAATAAATATTATGCCAATGCGGCTTTTTATGCTTTATTGAACGGGAAGTATGACCCGTATGTTCTTTTTGACCATATGGATATTTTTATCGACCGTTTCCAGGGGGAATTCGACCTTGTCCTTGGTATTAAAGCACTGATGAATGATTATGATCCCAGGGAGATTATTAAACGGTTTAAAGAGATCGATGCCAGGTTAACGCCGGTCCAAAAAGACGCCGTGAATAATGCTTTTTCAGAAATGAAATACAGCAAACCGTATAAGATATCCTTGAAAATCGATAGGGATAGGGAAAACGTTGTTTACTCTCCCCTGAAACCTGTTGTCAGTATGGTAGGGGAGGAAAAGGTGATATACGTCACCGCAAAGACTTTACCTGGGAAGGCAGGGGAGATTTTTAAACGAATGGGTTTCGACATTGAAATGAACCGGGAAATTTCAGGGCATGCCATCGACCTTCTCATAAAAAAGAAAAAAACGTTCGGGGAGAAATATGAATGCTACATCTGTAAGTGTATTGAAGGGGAACGGAAAGTGGATAAAAATGAAATCGATGTTTTTTGGGCTGTCCGGGAAACAGTGAGCCGCGAGGGGTGCGATGCGATTATTATAGCGGAAAAAGGTTTTACAAAGAGCGCCGTTAAGCTGGCATCGGAAAAGGGAATTATATTGAAAACCCTGGAGGAATTGGAAAGGATTTTTTAATAATAAAACCTCTTGGTGCACCTTTGCACCTTTGTGCCTTGGTGGTTTTTGCCTTATAATGTCATTATAACTCCTGTGCAGGAAAATAAAATGATGAAGGATGAACGATGCAAAGAAATCAGAGGCACGAAGCACGAAATTGCGTGTTCAAACAAATCCAAATGACCAAAATTCAGACCTCCTGACCTCGACGATTTTAAACTGACACCATAATCTCACTCCCTAAAAACCATCAAATCTTGAAATTCATTTATAATAAACCTTTTTGCGATTTCGATTCATTTTTTTTCCTGATACCATCCTTGAAAATGGGTACACTTTAAAATCCGGTTCCTTTTGTCTTTTTTTATGATGAACATCTCTAAATGATGGATATCCCTAGATTTGAAGGAGTGGGACTATTATTGATATCAGGAGGTCTGAAATTAAAATGACCGAAACAAAAACCGCCGCCACCGGTGGATTTCAAACTGTAAAGTGAAGGATGATCCTGTAATAACATCACTCATTCCTTCATACAACCGGGGGAATTGCCATTTCCCTCGAGGGAATTGTGATTCCCCCCGGTGGTTTTGTCGTCTGCGCCATTTTTTCCCCCAGCCATGGGAGTATTTGACAATCCTATTTTGATTTCTTATAATCCAGGCATGCACTTTTTACCATATTTACATTTTTTTGTGGGCATTGTCTATATGTACCTGGCTGTCTTTATCTTCATAAAAAACCCGAAGGGCTTAGTGAACCGCATCCTGGCTGTTTTATTTCTTTGCCTCAGCTTCTGGAGCTTTTCAATGATTTTCATGCATGCTCCCCATTGCCAGCCCAGTACTGCCTGGATCGCCAATAATATCGGTTCATTAGGGTGGATCAGTTTCAGTAGTTTTTTTCTCTGGTTCATGCTGGCCTTTACCGGGAAAGAAAACATTCTAAAAAAGAAATGGCTCTATTTAATACTATTGGGCATCCCTGCCTTACTTATTTACAAACAATGGACCAATAGTCTATATGTGGACCTTGTAAAAGTATCCTATGGATGGAGGTCCCAACTGAGCGGAACCATCTGGCCTTCAATTTTGCATTCCTATTATCTGATTTTCATGTTGACTGCTATCTATATTAATTTCGATTTTATGAGAAAGACCCGGAATACTATTGCCAGGAAACAGGCAAAAATCATCTTAATTGCCGTTGCAATTGTTCTCATATTAGGTTCTTTAACCGATGTCATCTTGCCGCGCTGGTTGAAGATTTATTCTATTCCCAATATGGCCGATTTTTTTGTCCTGTTCCTGGCAGTTGGGGTGGTTTATGCCATTGCCAGGTATCGTTTTCTCACCATCACATCCGCCACTGCCGCGGAAAATATCATTTCTACCATGTTTGACAGCCTCATCCTCTTAAACCTCGAAGGCAATATCGTTACCCTTAATAAAGCCGCCGCGGGTCTCTCAGGATACGAAGAAAATGAACTCATCGGAAAAACAATCGCCATTCTTTTTCCAGGGACCGATTCGGAAAACCACCCGGTTAAAGAAATCATTCAAGAAAAGGATCTGAAAAGCGAAGAATTCGTTTTAAAGACGAAGAACGGCAAGGATATCCCTGTGCTTCTTTCAAGTTCCATATTAAAGGATGAAGCAGGGAAGGCCGGTGGGATTGTCTGTGTCGCCAAAGATATCTCGGAACGTATTAAATTGGAAGAAGAAATTCTCAAAAGTAAAAAACTGGAATCCATCGGATTTCTTGCCGGGGGCATTGCCCACGATTTTAATAATCTCCTGGGTATCATCATCGGGAATTTAAACCTGGCGCGGGAAGAATTACCGGGAGGGACGCAAACCCACAAATTGTTGGTCGGAGCGGAAGAAGCATCACAAAAAGCCATTGACCTAACCAGGAAATTCATGTCCTTTTCCCGCGGCAGTGGGATAAAGAAAGAAAAAGTAATATTAGCCAATATATTCAAGAATGTAGAAAAGGAAGGGTTGTTGGTCTTAAACTCAAAAAAAAATATCGATTTCCAGGTCGTTATCCCCCAGGACCTGGCGCCGGTGAAGGGCGATGAAGCACGCTTGACACAGGTAATGCAAAACCTGTTTCAATATGCTGTTGAGGCCGTGCCTGAAGGAAGAGTCGGCAGGATATCGGTTTGGGCGGAAAATATAACGCTGGAACAACACCAGGGCGACCTCCCCTTGAAGAAAGGAAAATATGTAAAAATTTTCATTGAAGATAACGGCATTGGTATCCCAAAAGCAAATATTGGAAAGATCTTCGATCCTTATTTTTCAACAAAAGATAATTGGAGTCAAAAAGGAATGGGATTAGGACTTACTATTTGTTACTCTATTATACAGAAACATGAGGGGTATATTGCCGTCGAATCGCAGCAAGGAATAGGGACGACATTCACCCTGTATCTACCGGCATTTATCGACGCCCACGGATGAAAAGTTGACAATTGCGCCGATTCATCTTATTATTTACCTATGACAAAAACAAAAATATGGAAACTACATCTTAATATAGCGGTTTTGGTTATAGCGGCTTTTTTTATTGTACCGCCCTATGTTTCTTGCCAATGGCTTGATGGAAGAATAGGCCAGGCTCAATCGAAACCGGTAACAGAAATCTGGCAGGACTGGCCCGGTAATTTCGGTTTTCCCATCGACGCCGCCCTGCTGGGCGACGGCCCGGCCAAAGGGAAAGCTTTCTTTTTCAAAGACGATCAATTTATCCGCTTTGATTGGCAAACGGGCCGGGTTGAACCCGGTTATCCAAAATCCATTTGGGGCAACTGGCATGGATTTCCCGCGGCCTTTTGCCGCGACATTGATGCGGCTTTATCGGCCGACGGGCCGTTTAAAGGCAAAGCCTATTTTTTTAAAGGCGACCAATATATCCGTTATGATTGGGCCACGCTAAGGGTGGATAACGGGTATCCAAAATCGATCTCTGTCACCTGGAAACGCTGGCCGATGGAATTCAACGAAGGAATCGACGCGGCGCTTTCCGGCAGCGGCCGGTTTAGCGGTAAGGCCTACTTTTTCAAAGGCAATCAATATATCCGCTATGACTGGGAAAAAGATAAAGTGGATAAAGGGTATCCCAGGAGTATCGCAGAGAGTTGGCAGGGTTGGCCGGCGGATTTCTACGAACAAATCGACGCCGCGCTGCCGGGTGACGGCCCCTTTAGAAACAAGGCGTTTTTTTTTAAAGAAAACCGCTATATTCGCTATGACTGGGAACAAGACAGGGTTGATCCCGGTTTCCCGAAGGCGATTTACCCGATCATGGAGCGTATGGAGCGTGAGCGTGGATTGTCGCGTTACGTCAAAAATCGCCAGGATGAAATCTTCGAAAGCGGCTTATCCGGGAACAAAGTTTTCTTTTTCAGCGGCGACCAATATGTCCGCTATGATTGGGAAACAGACAGCGCCGATGCCGGTTATCCCAGGTTGATAGAAGACAGTTGGCAAGGTTGGCCCGAAGGTTTTATTCCTATCGACGCCGTGGTGTTGGGGGAAGGCCCGTTTAAAGGAAAGGCATACTTCTTTAAAGGAAGCCAGTACTTCCGCTTTGATATGCTGCAAAAAAGAGTGGAACCGGGTTACCCCAAAATAATCGCCGGTAGATGGGACGGTTGGCCCATGGATTTCAACCGGGGAATCGATGCGGCAGTCAGCGGCGCCGGACCCTTCAAAGGTAAAGCATACTTTTTCAAAGGAGACCAGTATATCCGCTATGATTGGGAGACTGACAGGATCGATCCGGGATATCCTAAGAATATCAGCGATGGTTGGCCGGGTTGGCCGTTGGCTTTCACCGAAGGAATCGATGCGGCCGTGTCGGGCAGCGGGTCTTTTGCGGGTAAAGCTTATTTTTTCAGGGGCAACCAATATATCCGTTATGATTGGGAAAAAGATAAAACAGATCGCGGCTACCCGAAGAGAATCGAAGGGAACTGGCCAGGCTTACCGGACTATTTCCTGGAAGGCATTGATGCCGCCCTGGAAGGTGGTAATGAGGTCAATTAGCTAATTCGCAGGATGATAGTAAAATTATGCATGTTTCCATTGTAATCCCGGCCAAAAACGAAGAGGAAAATATCGCCCAATGCCTGGACGCCATCCTTAACCAGGAAACTTCTTTTGCTTATGAAATCATTGTCATCGATTCCGGTTCCACCGATGCCACCGTCGATATTGTCAAAAGATACCCTGCCGTCCAACTGGCGCAAATAAAATCCGAAGAGTTCGGCCACGGCAAAACCCGTAACCTGGGGGCGGAAATGGCAAGGGGTGATTATATTGTTTTCTTAAACGCCGACGCCGTCCCAATAAATACCGAGTGGCTAACCAACCTCATCCGCCCTTTAAAGGAAAATCAAAACCTGGCCGGGGTATTCAGCCGCCATATCCCAAAAGACGATTGCTTCCTCTACATGATGCGCGACCTCCAAACCTCTATGCCGGACAAACCAATCCTAAGAACAAAGGCCGGGAAAATGGATTTCATGCTTTTCTCCACTGTCAGCGCCGCCATTCCCAAAGCAACCTGGAAGCAATTTCCCTTTGATAATGACATCATTATCGCCGAAGACCAGGCTTGGGCGAATAAGGTATTAAATAATGGCTTCGCCGTACTCTACGAACCCGCCTCCATCGTGCGGCACTCCCACAATTATTCCGCTCGCCAACTAATGGAGAATAAACGGAAAGTAGGGGAGGCCGAGGCCCCATTTCGATTTAAAAACAAATACAGCGCCCTCATTATCGGTTTTATGTTTATGACCGGCGGTATTATTTTCAAATTCTTTGGGGATATGCTTTTCATCTTTTTTCGATCACCCCGGGGAATTCCTTTTTCACGCAAAATAAAAGAAATCAAAATCAGTCTCGCCGCCAGGGCGGCCGGTTTCTGGGGCAGATATAAAGGATGGTTAATGCATGGATAAAATGAACATTCTGAAAACGCTGGCCCCGGGTTTCTTGCCTTTAATCATATTCATACTGGCCGATTCTCTCTGGGGAACCCGCATCGGCCTCATTGTCGCCGTCGTCTCCGGGATCATCGAGTTAATCTATTCTTACATCAAAGAGAAACTCATCGATAAGTTCATCCTGCTGGACCTCGGGTTGATTGTGATACTGGGCGTCGTGTCCATCATATTGGAGAATGATATCTTTTTCAAATTAAAACCCGCCTTGATCGAATTGATCTTTTGTTTCATCCTGGGAATATCCGTATTTTCACCCGTCAATATCCTAATGCTGATGACCCGGCGCTATATGAAAAATATCCAACTTAATGAGGAGCAAGTCCGGCAATTTAACCGCAGTTTACGGGTATTATTTTATATATTCCTGGCCCATACCGCATTAATCGTTTATGCCGCCTTTTTCATGAGCAAAGGCGCCTGGGCTTTTATCAGCGGCGGATTGTTTTACATATTGTTCGCCTTTTATTTTGTCTTTGAATTGATCCGGGCCAGGAGTAAACGGAAAGAGATGCAAAAGGTGCTGGAACAATATAAAAATGAAGAGTGGTTCGATATCGTGGATAAGGAAGGTAATGTCATTAACAGGGCGCCCCGCAGTTTGTGCCATTCCGGCCCCGGCCTGCTGCACCCCGTCGTCCATATCCATATTATCGACGACAAAGACCGCATCTTTTTACAAAAACGCGCCATGACCAAACAAATCCAGCCCGGCAAGTGGGACACCGCCGTCGGCGGTCACTTAATCTCCGGCGAGAAAGTCGAAGACGGCCTGAAACGTGAAGCCAAGGAAGAACTGGGAATCACCAAATTTACAGTCCAACCGCTCTTCAGGTATACCTGGGAAACCGAGGTGGAATCGGAATTGGTGTTTATGTTTGTTTCCCGTTACGATAAAGCCATCATCATCGATAGAGAAGAGATCGAGGAAGGCAAATACTGGAAAATCAAAAAGATCAAAGAATCCCTGGGCAAGGGAGTCTTTACCCCGAATTTCGAATTCGACTTCAAAATTCTCCTGGAGAATTATTTTAGATTATAAAAGATTAGGAGCAGCAAATTACTTATTGAACCGGATGTGGACGATCTCGCCGTCTTTAACGATGTACTCTTTTCCTTCCAGTCGCAGCAGTCCCTTATCCTTGGCTAGTGAAAATCCACCCATCTCCAGGAACTCTTTCCAGTTCATGACTTCGGCCCGGATAAAGCCCTGCTGGATATCCGAGTGGATTTTTCCCGCCGCATCATAGGCGTTAGTGGAATTCGTAATCGTCCAGGCCCTGGTCTCATCCGAACCTACCGTAAAAAAGGAAATTAAATTCATCAGTTTGTAGCAGGCTTTAATGAAATTGTCCCTCATGTATTGGTAATCTTTCAAGCCGTATTCTTCCTGAAAAATAGGCCGGTCTTCATCCCCCAGTTCCAGCAATTCCGTTTCGATTTTCCCGCAAAAAACAAGTGTTTCCGTGTTGTTTTCCGGCGCTTTTGCCAGTTTCAAGTACTTTTCGTAGGTATTTTCATCCGCATTAATAATATTAATCAGGGGTTTCAACGATAGGAACTTAAACCCCCGGATCAACAATTCCTCTTTGAGGACAAACCCAAATTCTCTGAGAGGTTTTCCTTCTTCCAGGAAGGCTTTTATTCGTTTGAACAGTTCCAACTCTTCGGCCAGTTCTTTGGATTTGATTTTGATGTTATCCAATTGAAGCTTTTCCAGCCTTTTTTCCGCCGTGATAAAGTCCAATGTGATCAATTCATCTTCCATGGCCCGGATATCCCTCAGCGGGTCGATGGCGCCTTCAGGATGGAGGAGTTCCGGATCTTCGAAGCCGCGGATCATATGCACCAGGCCATCCGCCCGCCGCAGCAGGTCGATGAAAGTAGTATCTTTACTATCCCTGAAGGCGATGGCGCCGGTATCGAGAAACTCGATTTTGGCATATACCGGGGGCGTTTCATGAAAATCCGCCAATAGTTTTAAGCGTTCATCCGGTACATCGATGACCGCCTTGTGGAATTCGTGCGTCGAGGTAGAGAATTTCGAGATATCCTCTTTTTTACCGGTCAGCATATTAAATAACAAGGTTTTTCCCGATTTCGGGTATCCAAAGATCGTTAGTATCATGGCATAATTATACCGCATATTTTTTCGCAGTCAAGGATTATTGTGCCAGTAATTCTCGTTTTGCAAAAATTTGGGCGAACACATAGGTTCGCCCCTACATTATTTAATCGAATCATCCAAATAACCAGGGATTTTTTCCCTGTAGGGGCAGACCTATGTGTCTGCCCGATTGAAATTTTATTTTTTTAAGTCAGAATGAGAATTACTGTTATTGTGTAATCGTGAACGGATTTTATATGGAAAAAATTCCTTTGATCTGATATCATACTGCCATGAACAACTTTCGACAATTCTCACGTAAAAATTCTTTCTATATTTTTATTATCTGTGTAATCAGTGTAATCTGTGGACTATTTTTTACTTCTTTCCTATATTCGGAAAGCGAGCCGTTCCCTTTGGCCGGTGTCCGTTTCTGGGCTTATCAGCTTCAAGGATTGGAAAGTGAGGACGCCATCACGGATATCGTGAACTCCCGTTATGATTTGGTGGTAGTCGAACCCTCCGTGACGTGCAACCCCGATTTCGACGCCAAAGACATGGTACGCAGGATCAAAGCCTCTTACGCCAGCGACGGCGTTCACCGCAAATCGGTCATTGCCTATATCGATATCGGTCAGGCGGAAGAATGGCGTTGGTACTGGGGCAACCATAAAACTTATGAGCAGTATGGGGAATGCAAACAATCTTATATAGACGCCATCAGGACCTGGGCGCCCTGGGTGGTGGCTTGCGATCCGGACGGCTGGGGCGGAAATTACCCCGTGGCTTTCTGGGAAAAAAAGTGGAAAGAGATCGTTATTACCGGTACATCCCTTGGTTCCAACCAGGGCCTCTATTTCAACAGCATGCTGGATGAAGTCGTGCAAGATGGTTTTGACGGCGTATATCTCGATTGGGTGGAGGCCTGGGAAATGGATGCTGTCCGGGACCGCGCCCAAAGCGAGGGTAAAGACCCGGGCGAGGAAATGCTTAAATTGATCCGGGAAATCCGCGCTTACGGCAGACAATACAACCCTGATTTCATCGTGATCCAGCAAAATTCATCCGAACTTATCAACGAAGTCGGCGGCGACGCGCTTAAGACAGCCGTAGATGCTATCGGCCAGGAAGGAGTCTGGTGGGACGGCATCGGCGGCAACGATGATTGGGATGACCCGAAAGGGTATGATTACCCGAGCTGCTGCACCAATTATTATCTTAATCGTTTACGCGCCTATAAAAGCGCCGGGTTTCCCGTATTTGTTATCGATTACGCTGTAAAAAAAGCCGACGAAGTCTTTCAAAAAGCTGCTAAAGAAGGTTTTATCGCCTATGCCACTCGAAGGTCCTTAAGCAAGCTCAGCACAACTCCGCCCCAATTCCCCGTATTAAATCCTCCAGTAATCGCTGTCGATAAAACCCAATTATATTTCGGCGCATTATCCGGCGTCGGGGGGGGCGGAAACAATACCACAGACCCACAAACGATTAATATCAGTAACAGCGGCGGGGGAACATTGAATTGGACCATTACCGGTACAGCCGCCTGGCTGACCTGTAGTCCCGCCTCAGGAACGGATGCAGTCGCAGTTTCCGTAGCAGTGAATATCTCCGGCTTAATGAGTGGTTCATATACCGGTTCAATTACCATTACCGACGCCAATGCCGCCAACTCACCCCGTACGGTTAATGTTACTTTAAAGGTTTATGAAACGGCAAACGACGCCGCTCCTTTCGGTAGTTTCGATACGCCGGTTGATGGTTCCCTTGAACAGGGCAGTGCAGCGGTAACGGGTTGGGCGCTGGATGATATCGGCATCGAAGGCGTAAAGATTTACCGCGAAAACGAAACAGCATTGGGTCTCATTTATATTGGCGACGCCCTGTTTATAGAAGGCGCGCGGCCCGATATCGAACAAACTTATCCCACATACCCCATGAGCTATAAAGCGGGCTGGGGATATATGCTGCTGACCAATTGCCTGCCAAACGGCGGCAACGGGACGTTCAAACTACATGCCGCGGCGACGGATAGTTCCGGTCATGAAGTAACGCTGGGCATCAAAACCATTACTTGCGACAATGCCGGCGCCGTGAAACCTTTTGGCGCTATCGATACACCTGCGCCGGGCAGTACTGTTTCCGGTAGTACTTACCGGGTCCAGGGTTGGGTGTTGACCCCTATGCCCAACAGTATTCCTACGGACGGTTCCACCATTAAAGTTTACGTTGATGGGAAATACCAGGGGCATGCGCTTTATAATATTTACCGGTCGGATATTGCCGCGCTTTTCCCGGGTTATAACAACAGTAACGGTGCGGGCGCTTATGTTTATCTCGATACCACGACGTTCAGTAATGGCGTTCACACCATTGCCTGGGTTGCGGTGGACAATGCGGGGAATACAGAAGGCATCGGCAGCCGGTATTTTTATATATTGAATTGAGATTATCTTTCCCTTTCTCACTTCCAATTCTTCCAGGGAGCTTTCAACAGGGTTTTTACAATCAAAAATGAACAGCGAATAGGGACATAGGAAAAATATCCCATATGTAGTACAAAAGTCTCATTTTGAAAAATAGGAATGTTTTCCTATTGCATACTTCTCCCTTTCAGCTATCATACTTATCATAAATAATTTCGAAAAGGCTTGATATCTTGATATTTGAGGTATGAGGTATAATGTGGAAAAACTAAACTTAAAAAATGTTGAAAATATTCTTGCGTTAACTCCCCTTCAAGAAGGGATGCTCTTTCATTATTTACAGGCCCCCCAGAGTGAGCTTTATTTTGAACAATTAAGCCTGGAGATTTCTGGGGCGATCGAGTACGAATTATTTGAAGGAGCCTGGAATGTTGTTATCAAAACCAATGAAATGCTGCGAGTGGTATTTCGCTGGGAGAAGGTAGATAACCCGGTTCAAATCGTTTTAAAAGAGCATAAAGTTCAGCCGCGATATATTGACCTTTCCTGTTTTGATACTAGTGAAAGGCAAGAACGACTGGAGGAGATAAAAAGAAAAGATGCGCAGGAGAAATTCGATTTACAGGAAGTTCCTTTTAGGGTGACTTTATGTAAGATTGCTGAAGAAGAATATACCATGATTATCAGCAACCATCATATTTTATATGATGGTTGGAGCACTGGGATCATTTTAAAAGAATTTTTTAGAGCTTATCATAAGTTGTGTCCAGGTGTTCGATCGCGAAAACTTCCCTTGAAACCTCCCTTTAATGAATTTATAAAATGGTCTCAAAGACAGGATATAAATAAGCAACAAAAGTTTTGGAGTGAATACTTAGCCGGTTTTGAAGCGCCTACGGAACTGCCCATAAAAAGGAAATCAGAAGAAGAAACCAGGAGTAAGGTAGAAGGTTATTCGATTATTTTGGAAGAGAATCTAAGAGGAAAGTTAGACATTTTTGTCAAAAATAACCGGGTCACATTGGCCTCTGTTTTTTATACAGCCTGGGGGATATTGCTGCAAAAATATTGCAGCAGCGGGGATGTTGTTTTCGGTACTACCGTGTCCGGTAGGACTGCCGCCATAAAAGGAATAGAAGATATGGTGGGGTTATTTATCAATACGATCCCCTTGAGAATCGAAACAATCCCCCATGAAAAAATTGGCGATGTGGTTTTTCGGACAGATAAATTAATGCAGGAACGTGAAGAGTTCGAAAATACCCCATTGGTGAATATTGGGAGTTACAGCAGTGTAGGCAGTGGTGGATCACTATTCGATACCATTGTGGTTATTGAGAATTATCCGCTGGATAACCGCCTGGTCCCGGACGGTTGCCTGTTATCGATTCATTCATATTCCATGGCCGAGATAACTCATTTTGATTTATCAGTGGGCATCATGCTGCTTGATGAAATTGAAATTAAATTTTCTGGCAAGCAGGAATTATTTGAGAAAAAAACCATTGAAAACCTGGCCCGTCATTTTAAAGGAGTCGTACAAAATATTGTAGAGAACCAGGAAATGGCATTATCTCAATTAGATTTAATTTCCACCGAATAGAAGAACCGGATATTATATGAGTTTAATAATACAGCGGCGGAATACCCGTGGAATATATCGATACACCAATTATTTGAAGAACAGGTATCAAGGGCGCCGGTCCTTGCTGCACTCGTAGGGTCAGAATCCAATTCTGCCCCCTCCTTCCGAAATATTAACATATCATACCGCCA
>JAUPLE010000230.1 GCA_030837085.1 Acidobacteriota bacterium
AATTGTTAGACATGAGCCTTTAAGGACATCCTTTGCTCTCGTAGATGGACATCCCGTCCAGGTAATTCATGAACCTGGGGACGTCGAATTCAATATCGAATATTATACGGTGCAAGAAGATGAACATCTCCGGGAGACAGTGGCAGGAATTTTTCAAACCTTTGTCCGTCCTTTCGATATGTTGTCGGCGCCACTACTTCGGGCAGCATTGATAACGGTCACTTCGCAGCAGCATATTTTGTTGGTGGATATCCATCATATCTTAACCGATATCGTGGCTTTCAGCATCGTCATCAATAACTTTCTAGCCATATACAACGGCAGGGAATTAGATCCCTTAAAAATCCAATATAAAGACTATACCGAATGGCAGCACAGCGAGGAAGGAAAAACGATAATCGCGGCACAAGAAAGATATTGGTTACAGGAATTTAGCGGTGAAATCCCTGTCTTAAATTTACCTAGCGATTATCCCAGACCGGCACAGCAAAATTTTGCCGGGAATGTCATTACTTTCCAATTAAATTGGGAAGAAACCGCTGCCCTGGAAGGATTGGTACGTTCCGAGGGCTTGACATTGTTCATGGTCGTGTTAGGACTATTTAACATATTCCTGGCTAAAATCGTCGACAGTGAGGAAATCGTAATAGGGGCAGCCGTGGTTGGTCGCAAGCATGCCGATTTGGAGCAAGTTTTCGGCATCTTTTTAAATATGTTGGCTTTAAAAAACTGGCCAGAAAAAGGCAGTACCATCCGGAATTTTTTTAACGATTTAAAAGAAAGAACCCTGGCCGCTTTTGAGAATCAGGATTACCCCTACGAAACCCTGGTGGAAAAAGTAGCAGTAGAACGGGATATCAGTCGGAATCCCTTGTTCGATGCTGCGCTGATGTATCAAAAGCAGGTCGACGACCCTATAGAAACAAAAGCAAACCACATGCAAGGTTTAAATGTAAGCCCTTATCCTGCTGAAAAAAAAATAGCCCGGTATGATTTAACCCTGGGAGTTATGGAATCAGCCGAAAGTGGGCGGTTGGTTTTCCAATTGGAATACAGTACTAGTCTCTTTAGAGAGGAAACTATCTTAAGGTTTAGCGATTATTTGCGGAATGTAATCAATTCGATTACCCGTGATCTGGATCTAAAAATCATGCAGGTCGAAATACTTTCCGAATCAGAACGTCAGCAGTTGATAATCGATTTTAACGATACCACGCAAGAATATCCCCGTGATAAAACAATCCACCAATTAATTGCCGAGCAAGTAGAAAGAACGCCTGATAATGACGCCATCATCTTTGAAAATCGGCGACTTACCTATAAAGAATTGGATAATGCGGCCATAGAAATCGCTCATTATCTTTCCGCTGAAATGCATATCCAGTGTGGAGACCGGGTAGGAATTTTAATGGACCGGTCGGTTCATATCATCTCGGCCATGCTGGGTATCTTAAAAGCCGGGGGTGCCTATGTAGCCGTGGACGCCGCGTTACCCGAAGCAAGGATAATAAATATTGCCAATGATGCCGGGATAGCGGTATTTATTTCTGAAACGAAGCACAACGATCTTTTAAAAAAAATCCCGATCAGTAGCCTTTACCTGGATAGATCGGGAAGCACCGCCGGCTTGACAGCTCAGCTTACCACGGTACAACCCAATGATTTGGCCTATGTCGCTTATACATCGGGGACCACGGGAGCGCCAAAGGGCATCATGATCGAGCATATTTCCGTAGTTAATTTTATAACCGGAATAACTGCCTTCATCGATTTTGGCAGAGAGGATACTATTTTATCATTAACCACCATATCGTTCGATATTTTCGGACTGGAGTCGCTGCTTCCCCTTACTTGCGGTGCCAGGACCGTGATCGGAAACAGCGTTGAACAGCTTGATAATATGGCTTTAACTGCTGCCATTATCCAACATAACGTATCCATTTTACAAGTCACACCGTCGCGATTGCAACTCATTTTGTCCGATGATACTGCTGCTAGCAAATTAGCAGTCCTTAAATATTTATTGGTGGGAGGCGAAACATTTCCCGCAATGCTATTAACCAAAGCCCGTGAAGTCGTGACCGGGAAAATATTTAATCTTTACGGTCCCACTGAGACCACCATCTGGTCCACTGCAAAAGAAGTTTCACAAAAACAATCCTTGAATATCGGCCGTCCCATTGCCAATACCAAAATCTATATCCTTGACAGTCGGCGGCAATTCATACCAACCGGTTCGATAGGGGAGTTATATATTTGTGGTGACGGTTTGGCCAGGGGCTATATAAATAATGTAGAATTAACAGCGGAAAAATTTAGCGCTGCTCCTTTTATCCCTATTCCCGGAATTAAAGTTTATAGAACCGGTGATTTGACCCGTTGGCTACCGTCTGGAAATGTCGAATTTTTAGGCAGGCTCGATACCCAGGTAAAAATAAGGGGATTTCGTATAGAACCGGTTGAAATAGCCAATCAATTAGTAAAAGTCCATGGCATAAAAGAAGCAGTCGTTATCGATTGTCAAGATACCTCCGGTGAAACTTATCTTTGCGCCTACCTGGTAAGAGAAGACGGCATAGACGAATTAAAAAATAGTGAAATAAAAAATATACTTTCCAATAGTTTACCGCATTACATGATCCCTTCATATTATATTTGGATAGAGCGGCTGCCTCTCAGCGGAAATGGTAAATTGATAAGGTCGGCGCTGCCGGAGCCGGATATGATCATGGATGAAGCATACGTCCCACCCTCAAGCCAATTAGAAAGAAAACTGGTGGATATGTGGGCTAATGTATTAAATATCGATAAGCAAATAATCAGTGTAATATCTAATTTCTTCGAATTAGGAGGACATTCATTAAAGGCAACAATCCTTGTGGCGAAGATTCATAAGGAATTGAATGCCAAAATACTGTTGGCTGCCGTATTTCAAAAACCGACCATCAGCGAATTGGCCGAATATATCGAAGGAAATAAAAAAGAAAGTTATACTTCATTAGAGCCGGTGGAAGATAAAGAATATTACGCACTATCTCCAGCCCAGAAGAGGTTATATATATTACAACAAATGGTGAAAGATAGTACTGTTTATAATCTCCCCAATGTTATACCGCTCGGGAATCATATAGAAAAAGAAAAATTGGAATCGGTATTCAAAAAGTTGATAAAAAGACATGAAAGTTTGAGGACTAATTTTATAATAGTAGCTGATGAACCGGTTCAGAAAATAAATAAAACAGTAGATTTTTCAATTCATTGCTCTAAAGTGTCCGAAGTAGATGTAGAATCTAATATTGGTAATTATATCCAGCCTTTTGATCTGAGCAAAGCACCACTTCTAAGGGTAGATATTTTAACCGTCTCTCCGGCGCAGCAAATTCTCCTGATGGATATGCATCATATTATCACGGATGGGGTATCCCATACTATCCTGAGAAAAGAATTTGCGGACTTATATTCCGGGAAGGAATTACCACCCTTGCGACTTCAGTATAAGGATTTTGCGGAATGGCAGAACAGCGATCGGCAGAAGCAATTAATAAAGGAACAAGGGCAATATTGGTTAGAGATGTTTGCCGATGAAGTTCCCACACTTAATCTTCCGACCGATTTTCCCAGGCCCATAATACAGAACTTTGCAGGCAACCGGGTGAATTTTTTATTGTCTGTTGAAGAAAACCAGGTATTAAAAAAAATCGTAAAACAAACCGGGACTACCCTTTATATGTGTATTTTATCTCTATTTGTAATTCTACTTTCCCGTTTAAGCGGCCAGGAAGATATTGTCATAGGGATGCCAATTGCTGCCAGGAAACATGCGGATTTAGAAAAAATAATCGGCATGTTTGTCAATACACTGGCTATTAGAAGTACACCTGGTGGAGGACAGAGTTACAATGAATTTTTACTGGAAATAAAAGAATGTACGTTGAGAGCATATGAAAACCAGGAATATCAATTCGAAGAACTGGTAGATAAACTGTCGCTAGCGAGGGACCCCGGCCGTAATCCGCTATTCGATGCGGCGTTTAACTTATTGTATATGGAAGAGAACAAAGATTATATACCAAAACCACAAAAGCAAGAGCAATCTATTTACAATCACCGAAAAAGCACCTCTAAATTCGATTTGACATTAATAGCTGTAGAATTAAAAGAGAACCTTGTCTTTGCTATAGAATATTACACCCAATTATTTAAACCGGAGACCATTGATCGTTTCATTTCTTATTTTAAAATACTTGTAAATTGTTTATTGGACGATTGTAGTAAGAAGTTGTCGGAATTGGCTATTATCACCGAAGCGGAGAAACATCGGATTTTATTTGAGTTTAATGATACGGAGGCTGAATATCCAAAAGATAAAACCATTCATGCATTAATTGCAGAGCAGGTAGAGCAAACGCCCGATCATATGGCAATCGTTGGATCGGATTTATCCCAATTAACCTACGGGGAATTGAATGAACGATCGGGACGAATATCTTCATGGCTGTTGGAGAAAGGCGTTAGAACCGATACCATTATTGCCATTATGATGGAGCGTTCCCTTGAGCTGATTACCGGGATATTAGGCATATTAAAAGCTGGTAGTGCTTATTTACCTATTGATCCGAAGAATCCGCAGGAACGGATCGATTTTATGTTGAAAGATAGCAGGGCCGGGATTTTATTAACTCATGATGTACAGGTGGGACCGGATCCAGGATTGAAAAATATGGAATCTTCAATCCCTTCCCTATCTTCTCAACTGGCTTATATCATTTATACCTCCGGAACCACCGGTCGTCCCAAAGGAATCATGATTGAGCATCGCTCATTAGTCAATCTCTGCTTCTGGCATAATAGTTATTATCAAGTTACGGAAAAAGACCATGCCAGCCAATATACATCATTTAGTTTCGATGCATCGGTTTGGGAGGTTTTCCCTTATTTAATCAAGGGAGCAGTGCTTTACATTATTAACGATGATTTTAAAACCGATATTCAATTCATGGGATATTACTATGAAAGGCATTGTATTTCCATTAGTTTTTTACCCACCCAATTTTGCCGGCAGTTTATCGAGGAATGGAATCAAATACGAACTCTCCGGGTATTGCTTACCGGTGGAGAAAAACTGGATCGAGCAAAAGAGACAGCTTATCGATTTTATAATAATTACGGCCCTACGGAAAATACCGTAGTTACAACCAGTTACCTGGTTGAAGTCCGCCAGGAAGACATACCGATTGGGAAACCGATTGCCAAGTCGATAGTTTCCGTTGTTGATAAATATAATAATCTGCAAGTAGTTGGAGTACCGGGGGAATTATGTATTGGGGGAGAGGGACTTGCCAGGGGTTATTTGAACCGACCGGAGTTAACCTCGGAGAAGTTTGTCATTTCACCATTTACTACTAGCCACTTACCACTCACCCTTTTTTATAAAACCGGTGATTTAGTCCGCTGGCTGCCCGATGGCAATATCGAATTCTTAGGAAGAATAGACCATCAAGTGAAGATAAGGGGATTCAGGGTAGAATTGGGTGAGATAGAAAAGCGATTAGCAATGCATCCCGGGATAAAAGAGGCAGTTACAACATGCCGGCTGGATGACAAAGGTGATAAATATCTGTGTTCCTATATTATACCGAAAAAGGAATTGGATATCTCGGAATTACAGGAATATCTAGCGAAAACTTTACCGTATTATATGATCCCGTCCTATTTTGTACAGATGGAAAAGATACCGTTAACTCCTAATGGGAAACTTGACCGTAAAGCGTTACCTGGACCGAAACTAGAAATAGACAAAGAATATGAAGCTCCACGGGATAAAGTAGAAGAAAAATTGGTAGATATCTGGGCGGAAGTGCTGGGAATTGAGAAGGAAATACCCGGTATCAATTCCAACTTTTTCGAATTGGGAGGGCATTCACTAAGGGCAACTATTTTGGTGTCGAAAATAAAGAGAAATTTTAACGTGAATATTCCTTTAATCGAAATTTTTAAAACCCCAACCATAAAAGCGATCGCATCTTTAATAAAAGTGATTCACCGGAGGGATAATAAAGAAAAAATAGATTACGATCAAAAAATGGAGGAAATAACAATATGAGTATAGCCCAATTGTTAACAAAGCTGGAAGAGTTAAATATTTATATTGATGTTATAGATGATACATTAAAGGTGCAAGCCCCCGATGGAAAATTAACCACTGCTCTTATAAAAGAATTAAAAGAAAAAAAACAGGATATTATCGATTTTTTCCAAAAGAATGATCAAGAACGAAAATATATCTCCATTCCTCCTGCCGCAGAAAAGGCATATTATGAATTGTCTTCAGCTCAAATGAGAATGTATTTTCTTCAGCAAATGAATTTAAACAATACCGTTTACAATATCACACAATTCATCAAACTGGGTGCCCTAAAAGGTGCTGATAATCGTGAAGAGCCAGGTATCGATGTGAAAAAATTAGAAGATACTTTTAAAAGATTAATCGAAAGGCATGAATCTTTAAGAACATCTTTTCGGATGGTGAAAGGGAGGCCCACTCAAAAAATACACAAGGAAGTGGATTTTAAGATTGAATTTTTTAATAAAGTTGCTGATTTTGTTCGTACTTTTGATTTGACGCAAGCTCCCCTAATTCGAATAGGAATAATTGAAGCTGGACCCGAAGATCGGCTTTTGGGAATAGATATGCATCACATCATTTGCGATGGCGTCTCCTATAAAATACTGGTAAGGGATTTTTATTCTTTATATAGAAATGAAAGCCAGTTACCCCCACTAAGAATTCATTACAAGGATTACACTGAATGGCAGAACAGCCAAAAACAAAAAGAAGCAATAAAAAAACAGGAAACCTATTGGTTAAAAGAGTTCCCCGGGGAAATCCCCATAATCGACATACCCACCGATTTCCCCAGGCCGGCTATTCAAAGTTTTGAAGGCCGTAAACTTTTTTACGAGATTACCGGGGAAACGGCACTGATGTTAACGAATATGGCGCTTGAAAATGGTACGACACTTTATATAATATTGCTTTCCATTTTAAATATCTTATGGTCGAAACTCAGTAGCCAGGAGGATATTATTATGGGAACCCCAACGGCCGGCCGCCTGCATGCTGATTTAGAAAATATAATCGGCATGTTTGTCAATACATTGACTCTAAGAAATTATCCCGGTAAAGAAAAAACTTTCAAAGCTTTTTTGCATGAAGTAAATCAACGAACCATTGAAGCTTTTGAAAACCAGGATTACCCGTTTGAGGACCTGGTGGAAAAATTGGCCGTAAAAAGAGATGCATCCCGCAATCCGATGTTTGATCTAATGTTTGCCTGGCAGGACATCAATTCAAATGTAAAATCTGAGATTTCTCATTATTCAAAACCTTTGTCTCGATTTGATTTAACCTGGGGCGGTATGGGAAATAAATATCATTTATTTTTTGACATTGAATATTGCACAAAACTTTTTGAAGAAGATACTATATTAAGATTCATTGAATTCTTCAAAAGAATCACTTCGTCGATTATTGAGTGCTCTGACCGGAAAATAGCACAAATAGAAATCATAACAGAAGAAGAAAAAAACCGGATATTGTATGATTTTAACGATTCCGAAATGACGTA
>JAUPLE010000024.1 GCA_030837085.1 Acidobacteriota bacterium
AAACTGCCGATATGTATATAAAAATTGAGATCATCGATGAGAAAATCAGCGCCATATCCAAAAACCAGTCAGACAATAACCAGGACCGGGAAAACCTGCTGTTGAGCCTGCAGTTCATCAAAGAAGAACTCAACGAGTTGAAGAACAGTATCGGTAAAATTAATGACAGGCTTTTATCCATGCCGGCCATGACAGCACCGGCCAGCGCAGAGAACACGGGAACGACTGCTGAGACCGGCGCTGTTCAATCCCCGGAAAGTATCTATTATACCGCTTATTCCGATTATATAAAGAAAAATTATGACCTGGCCGTCGAAGGATTTAAACAATTCATCAAACTTTACCCCAATCACGGCCTGGCAGACAACTCATTGTACTGGATCGGCGAATGCTATTACTCCCAGAAAAAGTACCAGGAAGCAGTGGATACCTTTCAAGAATTGAAAACCAATTATGCGGATGGAGATAAAGTCCCGGACGCCATTCTCAAAGAGGGTTTCGCATTGATCGAAATGGGGAAACAAACCGAAGGAATCGATGTACTGAAAGAAGTGATTTCTAAGTTCCCATTATCGGAAGAAGCCTCCCTGGCCCAACAAAAAATAAAAGAGGTCTCCGAATAGGCAAGTAGGATAAAAAAAATGGCAAATAGACGAAGTATAAACCGCGTGATCCTGGTGGGTAATGTCGGGAAAGAACCCGAGATTACCCATATACCCAGCCTGGCCAAAGATGTCGCCAAGTTCAGCCTGGCCACCACTGAAGTTTTCATGGATAAGAAGACCAACCAGTTCCAGGAGATGACCGAATGGCATAATATCGTTGCCTGGGGCTGGAATGCCAAGCGGGTCGAACGGGATATGCACAAAGGTTCGCTGGTATTGGTGGAAGGCAGAATAAAAACCAGGAAATGGAAGGATAAAAACGACCAGGACCGGTGGACCACGGAAATACATGCGGATACCGTCGTGAACCTGGATAAAACCGCCTCCAGGGAATCGCCCTATCCCGGGGCCAGTGACGGGCGCGACGGCCGTAATGGGCGCGATACGCGCGAAGGCTATGGCGGCTATTCCGGCCCCAACCAGATGAACCAAAGAGGACCCGGTCCCAATGATTATTCCTTCCCTGAACCACAGGCCCCACCGGAAATGCAGATCGACGACATCCCATATGATGAAGAGACCGATCCCTTTTAAAGAGGACGAAGATGGCATTCGTAAATTATAACAACAAAGAAATTACAGTAAAGATCGTTTATTACGGTCCGGCGTTAAGCGGGAAAACCACCTGCCTACAGTATACATATAATAGTAAAGAATATAAGAAAAAAGGTAAACTTATTACCCTGGATACTGACGGCGACCGAACGCTTTTTTTTGATTTCCTACCCATCGAGATCGGGAAATTAGGAGATTATTCCATAAAGATGCAGCTCTACACCGTACCGGGCCAGGTGGCCTACGATACCACCCGGAAATTGGTTCTCCAGGGCTCTGACGGCGTGGTTTTTGTGGCTGATTCCCAGGTGGTAATGCGGGAACAAAATATCTCCAGTTTAAAAAATTTAAAAGAGAATTTGAAGGCCAATAAGATTTCCTTCGCCGAAATTCCACTGATTTTACAATACAATAAACGCGACCTCAGGGAGATATTACCCGTCGATGTCCTCAATCGAGATTTGAATCCCGATAATAAACCCTTTTTCGCCACTGTTGGCACAACGGGCGACAATGTCCTGGAAGCCCTTCATACCATCATGAAAATGGTGATCATTTATTTGAAAAATAAACTCACCGTCTTCCAGAAAGATAAAACCGTGATGTTCACACGCGAGGAAGCCACCGATACCATCATCGCTCCCAGGGCGGCGGGGACTGCCGTTAAGCCTCCTATGACAAAGGAAAAGATGATGCCTGATCGGGCCAATGAAGATACTGAGAAAGAGGAATTATTCGAACTTTCCACTCCCATGCCGATGGAGGAAGAATCTCTTAAAACCAATGATTACCAACCGGGACTACCGGAGCAGGACGAAGAAATTTTTAATCTCGGGGATGATAGTATGATGGGATCGGATGACGATTCCCTGGAAATCCCGGAAGCCAATTTAAGGGATGAGCTAGGGGAGATAAGGGAAGAACCGAAGCGCCGTATTTTTGAAGCCAAACTGGCACCGGCGCCGCCTATACAAACCCCCGATATTGATATGAAAATCAAGCAAAGGCCGGAGATGTTCGGCCAACCTTCCGCTGCTGTGGACAAAATTATCGAAGTGCCGTTAAATATCCAGATACCGGAAGATAAAGATGAGATTAAAATTAACCTTAATCTCCAAATTGTAATCAAGAGACAATAAGAAAAACCGAATGAGGCTCAGGCAGAGAAACATTTTTCATAAGGTTTTGTATATTTTGACGGTTTTTGTTTTTGTCCTCCCCGGCTTAAGCGCCGCCAGTGGCTATGCCCAGGGATTGGAAACCCTGGCCGGGAAAGTTTCCAACAGTATTCTTGATTATTTTACCGCAAAAGGGGAAAGCGATATCCGATTTTCCATTACTAAATTCGAGAATTTTTCCGGGATCACGGACCTGGCCGCCCATAAATTTTACCAGCAATTGGCGGCCCGCCTGGAGGGCCGTCCCCAGGCTTTATTTAACGATCTGATGATCGATTTCAGTCAAAAGAAAGGGGAATTCAACCTGAACCGGATCGATCGCCTGGATTATTTAATTTACCTCAAGCTGATAAAGAAACTGGATAAGGTAGGGGCAGGAATCGCCGTATTTTCCAGGTCCCTGGATAAAATCGTTTATATCAAATATTTCGAGGAAGATTTTTCTCCCGGTGAAAGCAATATTTATGAGACAGTGGATTACGGGTTTAAGGGATTGGGTTTTTCCAGGCAGATCGAAATCGACGCCGAAAAGAATTTACTTGATTTTAAAGGTATGACAAATCCGACCGGCGAGCCTGGGGACCTATACTTATTCTTTTACCCGGGAGAAATTGAAATTTTTAAAACCCGGGACAACCAGTTTAAAAAAGTATTTTCTTTTAAATTGGAGTGGGGGAGGCCCTACTACCCGGTTATGGATTATGAAGGCAGGTTGTGTGTTTTTTACCGGGTGGGTGATGACGGCGGCCCCGTGCTATATGTGACGGCAGGAAGCAATTTTTCGCCGCGTTCCAAAGTCCTGTCTTATCAAAACAACCAATGGCAGGAGATCGGCGTGCTTGATTTTGTTCCCATTAAAGCGATTCGCTTAAATAACAGCGATTACCTGGCTGGAGCCATTTATGATGAAGGAAAGAATTATTTCAAGGACAAATTGATATTGGTTCCTTTTACCTCCGGGAAATTGGATATGCAAAATCTCCTGGAGAAGAAAGTCGTCCCTTTTTTCGCTTTAGATTTCTCAATCCCCTCCCAACCCTCCCGTGGGGCAGAGGCTGGGGAGAATGTGGATGGCGTGCATTTGATCGACAGCGATTACAATCACAGGTTCTATGCCGGGGATTTCCAGGAGCGGGGACCGTCGTTTGAGAAACGCGGCTCAGCCCTTGCCGCCCTTGACGGTCAATGGTTGGCGCTAAGCGATTATTCCTTTTCCACCCAAAAGGATAAGTTGTACTTTTATAAAATAGAAGCAGGGAGCAAACAAGCAGTTTATGAAAACACCATAAACGGCCAGGTTACTTTTATATCCACCGGTTCCTGGCAAGAACACCATGGGTTCTGGGTTTACGTGGAAGAGATAAGGAACGATAGCCCGGTTTATCGCCTGCAATTCTGGAGTAAGAACATGGATAAAGAAGAAGGGAATAATTAAGGATAATGAAATGATGTCTACAGGGGTTAAGATAATCATCGTAACGGTCGCTTTGCTGGTCATGATCTCCGCTGTCAAACCCTATTACGGGGGGGAAATCGCCATCCGTTTAAATGAACCCACCAATTTCTCTTATACTCCTTCCGATTACTCGAACCTGGTCTTTTATTCGCTGCTCTATGAGAATTTGTTTTATTTAAAAAGTAACGGCGAGGTATTTTCCAATATATTTCGGTATTATAAATACGATGCCACGGAACGGACCTTGGTGTTGGACTTAAAAGAGAATCTCAGTTTTTCCAATGGCGACACGGTTCGCGTCGAAAGCGTGAAACTCTCCTTTGATTTGTTCCTGGATATGAAAATTGAGAATGCTTTAAAACTCCGGCGCATTATAAAAAGCATTGAGATAAAGAAGGCAGAAAACCGTGTGATTGTCCGGTTGTTGTATGACAACCCGGGCATTGTCGCCCTGCTGACTGCGCCGGAACTGGTGCTGATGTCCGGGGGCCGGGGGGTGTTTTCAGGGATGTTTTATCCCGTGGAGTGGGAACAGAACCGCTTCCTCCGTTTGGTTCCCAATAAATATAACCCGGGCGGGAGAACCTACCTGGATGGTGTAAAAATCGTCTTATATGATTATCAATATCCCGACATTTTTTTAGCGAAACCCGGATTAGCCGATAATGCCTTTAATGAATTTAACGCCGGGATTTATCAGAATATTTACCTGGGGTTTCCCGCGGGCAAGGTGAGTCCCAATATCCAGGTTGCCCTGTATTCGCTTTTGCGGGAGTTTGCCGGGGACATCGATATGGAACCGCTCAACGCGCTTACCGCCGAAGACGAATCACCGGTCACATTGAAGATAAAAACGTTCTCTGACCGGGAAGCCCGTTCTATTTTAAAACGTTCGCGGGTAAAGCTGTATATTCTTTCATCCTTAAAAGACTTCGAAGGGAAATTAGAGGAATTTCTGAAACGGAAAGACGTCCGCCTGGAAACTGTTTATTTGAATGATAATACGTTGGTTAATTTCATGGACAGCGCCCAGGTGAATTATCTTTTGTTGGTAAAGGTTTTTAATAAGCGCGTCCCCCTCGAGGAGAAGATCAAACGGATCATCAATGAAATGAGTTTTTCCCGGTTTGATGAAACCTACTTGAAATTGGTAAATGAACTGGAGGAAGTGACGTCTTTGAAGAACGAAGAATTTTTGTTGGAGCATGTTTCCCGGTTGATTGAAAAGATAGTGAATGATGGGCTTTTGCTGCCGTTGTACCAGAAGCGATATTCCCTATATGTGCGGAAAGGGGTGAAAGACATTGAGATGGATTATTATGGCCGGCCGTTATTCCAGCGTATGCAGATTGTTAAACAGTAACCAGGGTAGTTTATCAAAAGCTTTGGGAAGTCAAGAAACCCTTTCTCGAAAGGGTTTCTTGCTGCCGGAGGCAATGTTTTAATAATATAAGGAGGCAATATGATTAAAAAATTAATTCCCATCATGGTAATGATTTTCGTTTTAGGCAGTGGTTATGCCTTTGGGTTTGAGGTGGGCTTAACCGGTGGGGCCATGAGTAAGAAGATAGATTCCGGTTTTCATTATGGTCTTGCCGTTACCACGGGGTTCATGGTGCCCATGGTAAAGTTCGAGATCGAATTGTATAAGATGAAGGAGAACGTTGCCACTGTGGCCGCTAAAGAAAAAGTTCTATGCGTGGGTGTCAAATTCCGTCCCAAATTCGGTAGGTTTGCACCTTATGCGATTGTTGGAGTGGGGGGTGAATTTGATAAGTTTGGTCTTGATTTTGGCGATTACCACAAATTTTCCTTTATCGGCGGCGGGTGTCACATCTTTTTAATGGACATGCTTTCGATCCGTGGGGATATTCGCGCCATGCATTTCAAGGACATGAATAAAACCCGCTTCAGTGCAGGAGTTTTTCTTCACATTTGAGGTTTATTTATATTCTTCGTAAATCTTGATGAGGCTGTCTTTTTTCACCTGTTCGAGGTATTCTTTTACTTTGGTCTCTTGTTCCCTGGCCATGAGAAGATTTTCGATATCACTGCGAACCATTTTGTATTCCAGCACTTCCGGGTCCTTACGTTCTTTTAATTGAATAATATACCAGCCGGTTTCCGTCTCTACCCAGGGAGAGTGTTCGCCCTGTTTTAGTGTTTTTGCCGCCTCTTCGAGTTTGGCGTCTAATTCACCCAGCTTAAACCGGCCCAGGAAGAAATTGTTTTCAGCGCCCTGCAGTTGTGAGTACTTTTTTGCCACTTCTTCGAAATTATCATTTCTTAATTCGGCGTCGATGGCCTGGATTTTTTCCGTGAGGGCCTGGGGAACAATATATTTCGATTTATCAAGATAAATACAATCAAGGGCCATTTCCATGGGTTTGGTGAACTCTTTGATATTGCTTTTATAATAGTCCATGATCAGGGCGTTGTCGATTTTGATTTTATAGCCGATCTCTTCGCGGATTAAGCGGTGCTGCATACTGGTGTCTTTTAATTGTTTCAGCCACTCATTGTAATCCAATCCTTGTGAACGGATGGCATCCTTCAACTCGTCATCCGAGTTCATATTGTATTGTTTCTTGATATCCTTGATAATCATTTCAATTTCGGCGTCCACTTCGTAATTTTTTTCTTTGGCAAGGGAGAGTAATAGTTTTTGTTCGATCAGTTGATTCAGCAGGTTTTTTTTCATTTCCGCGATTTTTTGCGTTAGTTGTTCCTCGGTGCTGCCGGGGGATTGCTGCTGTATGACTCGCGACATTTCAATTTCCGCATTTTTCAGTTCCGAATAGGTGATTAACTCACCATTAACCACGGCGTAAATTTTATCGATGACCTCCGCATTAATGGTTATTGGGGCCAGCATCAGCGCCAGTACCAGTATTATTTGCATCATCGATGTTTTGGTTTGTTTCGACATTTTGTTCTCCTTTAATCGCTTGATAAGGGAAGAATAGCGATTGGTATTTCGCGTTTATATTCAACTCACTTTTTAACCCGGCCAGGAAATCTTCATAGGCGACGCCCAGTTTCTCCGAGAGTAATTTATTTTTAATTTCATTTTTAACGGCTTCCAGGAATTGCAGCCGTTCCTTTTTTATTTTGGTTACTTTAAAGATATGAAAGCCGTAAGGGGAATCCACCACAGGGCTAATGGTATTCAATCCTAAGGCAAAAACCACGTCTTCCATATCTTTGGGCAGGGTTCCTTTTTCAAAATATCCCATACTGCCGCCGTCTTTGGCTTCAATGGAGATGGAGTACCTTTTGGCCAGTTCTTCGAATTTTTCCGGCGACTTCGAGAGGGTTTCGTGGATTTCGTAGGCCCTGGCTTTATCGTTGACCACTATTTGGTATAAAAAGACTTCCGTCGATTTCCTGTAGTCATCGATGTGCCGGTCGTAATATTGGCGGATTTCCGCATCGGTTACATCGATATCTTTATACAGTTTAAAATAGAGGTATTTTCGGGCTTTGGCGCTTTCCGTAAGGCTGGGGTTATTTTGTAAATCAGTTGGTAGGGTCGTCTCTTTCAAGTAATTATCGATTTCCGACTGGTCCATTTTGATGTTGGCCTGTTCAACGCTGTGCATAACTGTTTTGTGTTCGATAAACATATCGAAAATACGGGAAGCCAGCCTGACATTGATATCTTTGAAAGAAAAATCAGGATACCTGCTTTTGATGAATTCCTTAAACTGTTTATTGGTGAACTTTTCATTGTCGATGCTCAGGATGATGTTGTCATCCCCGGTTGTTTCCATAAGTTCTCCGGTCCCGGTGTTTTTTTTGGCTCCTGGAGCCTGGGTATCTTTCCCACATTGGATACACAGCAAAACAAGTAAAATGGTGGCTATCAGTTTTATGTTTTTCATCGTAGGGCTAATTATATACTATTTCTGTCCTATTTTCAATTGGGGGCATTCGTGTTAATTTCGTGTAATTAGTTGTCCTGGCTGTTTTTGCCTGTGAATAAAAATTATCCTTATTGAAATACCATTACAATTAAAAGTAAGGTATAATGTGATTTAACTTTTTTTCAGATTACGAAGGAGGAACTCATGCTTCTTAATACCGGCGATTGGATATATATTATTGGGTTTTTTGTGCTATCACTGGTGATTGGCCTGGTGGTAATGAAACGGGCAGGAAAGAGCTCCGAGGAATATTTTGCCGGTGGGAAAAATATGCCCTGGTGGCTCCTGGGTGTGTCTATGGTGGCAACCACATTCTCCACCGATACCCCGAACCTGGTGACGGATATCGTCCGCAATAACGGCGTATCCGGCAACTGGGTTTGGTGGGCCTTCCTGGTAACCGGCATGGCCACCGTGTTTATTTACGCCAAATTATGGAAACGTTCCGATGTGTTAACGGATAACGAGTTTTATGAACTGCGCTACAGCGGTAAGACCGCCGTGTTCCTGCGGGGTTTCCGCGCCCTATACCTGGGAATATTTTATAACGTCATGGTAATGGCCGTGGTTTCCCTGGCCGCCATAAAGATCGGCGTCATTTTGTTGAATATCTCACCCGAGGCGACCATCATCGTTTGTGGAACCATCACGGTGATTTACAGCGTATTGGGCGGTTTTCGCAGTGTTTTGGTTACCGACCTTTTCCAATTTGTCGTGGCCATGTTTGGAGCGGTGGTAGTGGCGGCGGCCGCTGTTGGCCTACCGCAAGTCGGCGGCTTATCGAAGTTGTTAGCCCATGATGCGGTGAAAGGGAAATTAGCGATCCTGCCGGATTTCTCCGCGACAAATGTTTTGATGGCGGTTTTTGTTATTCCTTTAGCGGTGCAATGGTGGGCGGCCTGGTACCCGGGAGCGGAACCGGGCGGTGGGGGATATGTTGCCCAGCGAATGTTTGCCGCTAAAGACGAAAAAAATGCCGTGGGCGCCACGTTGTTTTTTAATTTTGCCCACTACGCCCTGAGACCCTGGCCCTGGATTATCGTGGCCCTGGCTTCGCTGGTGGTGTTCCCGGACCTGGCGTCGCTGCAAAAAGCCTTTCCCCAAATCCCGGCCGGGAAACTGGGGCATGACATGGCATACCCGGCCATGATTTCATTTCTGCCCCACGGGCTCCTGGGAATTGTCGTGGCCTCCCTGGCCGCGGCGTATATGTCTACAATCTCTACCCACTTGAACTGGGGCTCTTCTTACATTGTAAATGATTTTTATAAACGGTTTGCCAGGAAACAGGCCTCGGAAAAGGAACTGGTGCTGGTAGGACGGATTTCCACCGTCTGTTTGATGGTCCTTGGGGGATTATTT
>JAUPLE010000231.1 GCA_030837085.1 Acidobacteriota bacterium
ACGCGGCAACCCTGATTATTATCTGCTTCTATCTAGTAAAAGAAGCGTATGAACGTTTTGTATCACCCCGGGTCATATCGGCCGGGACAATGATTATCGTTGCTGCCATCGGTTTGATCGCCAACATTATCGGTACAGTCCTGCTTAAAAAAGGCGCCAGCCAAAACATTAATATCCGTTCCGCTTACCTGCATTTATTGGGTGATACTGTCTCCAGCGTCGCCGTCATCCTGGGCGGGATCGGCATCTATTTTTTCCAGGTTTACTGGATCGACCCCGTCCTCACCGTGTTGATTTCCGTCTATATCCTGAAAGAAACCGTAGAGATCATCAAAGAGGCCATCAATGTCTTAATGATGGGAGCACCAGAGAGTATTTCTATTGAAGATATTCAAAAACAAATCGAAGATTTACCGTGTATCAAGAATGTACATCATGTTCATATCTGGAGGCTCAACGAGAGGGAGATACATTTCGAAGCGCATGTCGATGTGGAAGATATGCCCGTAAGTGAAACAGACCGGTTATGCAATATTATCGAAGAGAAATTAAAACGTCATCACAATATAACCCATGTTACGCTGCAATTCGAAGCAGGCAAATGCGTTTCTAAAGCACGCGGCGCATGCCTTCCCATTTCCCCTTAGCGTCACTTCGCGCTCTGCGCGGCTTTAATGCATCGGGAGGAGGAAAAATTTCCCCTCCTCCCATTGCAATTTTTTTGTTCAAATATTCAAAGTTAGTCCTGGATGGTGGCAAAAGCAATGCCGGTGGGAATACCGTTCCCCGTGACGTAATTGACCTGTTGGTTGATGGTGAGATCGATGATGGAAATTCTCTGGGTGCCGCCGCTGAGGGTGGGATTGGTCACATAAAGGTATTCTCCCGCCGGATCGATGGCAATGCTATCCACGCCGAATAATTGGCTGGTACCTCTCAATGGGCGGACCGGGATGCTGACGCCGGAGGCGGTGACCTGGCCGGGGCCGGTAACGTCCAATACCTCGATTATGGCGCGGGAATTCCATGAATTGCTCAGCACGTAAGCCTTTTTCCCGTCACTGTTAAAGACACAGCTTTGAGCGGATCTGTGGGGCAGGTTGACGAATTCTTCAAATACCACGTTGGTGGGACAAAGAGAAAAGACAGGGTGTTTATACCCGGTTGCACTGACGCCGATCGCATTTTTCCCATCGTGCGAAATTTCAACATTGACGGGCCGGGTTGGGAGTTCGTAGAAGGCGTGAACAAACGCCAATGTCCCATCTTCCGGGTTGAAGGTAAATTGGTTGATCTTCCCCTGGAAATAATCCGCCGTCAGGACAGTCGTTCCATTCGGGGCAATGGCTAAGGCATTGGAGTACACGTTGGGAAAATTCTGGGAGTTTACCAGGTACATGCCGTCAATATCGACAACCGCGATCCTTGCGGAAAAACCACCGTCGGTAACCAATACGTACTTACCATCCGGGGTAATGGCCATATCCTCGGCAAAAAAGCCGACCCTTGCCTGACCCAAAAGGGTTGGCGTCGCATCAAATCCACCGGAAATGTCGATGAAGAAAATCTTGGAGTCGCCGAAATTACTCACAATGGCTGTTTTACCATTCGGGGTGATGACCATATCGAACAACCCGCCGCCGTAGCTGCCCAGGCTTCCTTTAAGCAGCGAAGCGGAAACCGTTTGTGTAGCCGGGTCGATGAACTGGATACTATTGGTGTTGCTGTTGGCAAAGACACCGATTTGTTCTCCGGCAACCGCCAGGCTTACCAGACCAAACATTAAACACATTAACAAAATTTGTTTTTTCATTGTTCCTTCCTTTAATTATTTTTTTTGCCCTGCGTTTTCAGGGCATTGGATATATATAGTAATCATTTGAGAAAAAAAAGTCAAGGATTTTTTTATTTTTTCTGTAGGGATGGTTGGAAAAGAAAAAAAGGGGTTTGATAAATCAAACCCCTTTTTTTAAAATTGATTAACGGATCAAGTACTTTACTAGTCCGCAATAGTGGCAAAAGCAATGCCACAGGGAATACCGTTCCCCTGGACGTAATTGACCTGTTGGTTGATGGTGAGATCGATGATGGAAATTCTCTGGACGCCGCCGCTGAGGGTGGGATTGGACACATAAAGATATTCTCCCGCCGGATCGATGGCAATGGTATCCACGCCGAATAATTGGCTGGTACCTTTCTTTGGGCGGGCTGGAATGCTGACGCCGGAGGCAACGACCTGGCCGGGGCCGGTAACATCCATTACCTCGATCATGGCGCGGTAATACGTTGAATTGCTCAACAAATAAGCCTTTGTTCCGTCACTGTTAAAGACACAGCTTTGACCGGATTTGTGGGCCAGGGTGACATATCCTTTAAATTCCATCCCACCGTCATGAATGGCGAAGACAGGGTGGTCATGCCCGCTTGCACTGACGCCGATCGCGGTTTTCCCATCGGGCGAAATAGCTACGTTTACGGGACGGGTGGGAAGTACACGTGCGTAGTTAACAAAAGTCAATGTCGCATCTTCCGGGTTGAAGGTAAAGTGATTGATTCTTCCCGTGAAATAATCCGCCGTCACGACAGTCGTTCCATTCGGGGCAATGGCTACGGCATTGGAGTACACGTTGCCAAAATTTTGGTTGTTTACCTGGTACATGCCTGCAATATCGACAACCGCGATCCCGGAAGAAAAACCGCCATCGGTAACCAATACATACTTACCATCCGGGGTAATGGCCATATCCTCGGCAAAAAAGCCGATCCTTGCCTGACCTAAAAGGGTTGGCGTCGCATCAAATCCGCCGGAAATGTCGATGAAGAAAATCTTGGAGTCGCCGAAATTACTTACAATGGCTGTTTTCCCATTCGGGGTAATGACCACATCGAACAACCCGCCGCCGTAACTGCCCAGGGTTCCTTTAAGCAGCGAAGCGGAAACCGTTTGTGTAACCGGGTCGATGAGCTGGATACTATTGGTGTTGCTGTTGGCAAAGACACCGATTTGTTCTTCGGCAACCGCCAGGCTTACCAGACCAAACATTAAACACAGTAACAAAATTTGTTTTTTCATTGTTCCTTCCTTATAATTATTTTTTTTACCCTGCATTTTCAGGGCATTGGATATCTATAGTAATCATTTGAGAAAAAAAAGTCAAGAGGTGAAGAGCTTTTTTAATTTTTATTTTTTATTACTCCAACCTGGAATACGGATTCATCCCGACCCGTAGGTTTGCCAATACATGGTGTTGAATTTTCCCATTATATATGGTACTATTAAAAATCAATTCCAACGCTTGAGTCTTAATGAAGATAATCCCAATTTTATTCGTAAAACAATGGGAAAATGGAGCGTTTTTCCCAACTGCCTTGAATAAAAGGCGGAAGCTTATCATGAATTCAATGATGAACGATGAATGATGAACGATGGAGGTGAAGCCGTGAATCCTATGAAACCTAAATTCCTTGCCACCGGCATTGGCAGTATGCCGTTTGAAGATGCCGGCCATGCAGTGGATGTTTCAATGTCCAGGCTAGTCGAAGCGCCTTTCTGGCCCCAATTGCCGAAATTGAGCCTCAATGAACAAATGGAAATCCAATACTCGGAAGGTATGCCCTGTATTGTGATCGATCGCGATAAAAGCCGGATGTATTTCGATACCTCCGGCGATTATTCCGAAGCCTTTGCCGCCTTTTATGAAAACTATATGGCAGCCATGGAACCGGCCGAAGGCGACGGCGATTTCTCCTCGGCCACCATCAGCCCGGAATTCACCCGCGGCCTTTACGTCATGGAAAAACGGCTGCAATCCCTGGGACGTAAATTGCCCTTCGTAAAGGTTCAAACCACCGGGCCTTGCAGTTTCGCCCTCACCATCGTCGATGAAAACAAACGCGCGATTTACTACAATGAAGAGTTCCGCGATGTCGTCATAAAAGCCCTGGCCATGAAATGCCGCTGGCAGATCCAAAAATTCCAACCCTACGCCGAAAAAGTTATCTGCTTCATCGATGAACCGATTCTTTCCGCCTTTGGCAGTTCCACTTATATCTCAGTGAAACGCGACGATGTTGTGTCCTATTTAGCGGAAATGATCGCCGCCGTTCATGCGGACAACGCCATCGCCGGTATTCACTGCTGCGGCAATACGGAATGGAGTATCCTGATGGATGCGGGTGTGGATATCGTTAACTTCGACGCTTATGGCTACGGCGAGACTATTGCCATGTACCCGGAAGCAGTCAAAACCCACCTGGAGCGCGGCGGTATGTTGGCCTGGGGCGTGGTTCCTACGTCGAAAGCCATCCGCGAACAGTCCGTTGACGCCCTGGTATCTCATTTTGAAAAGATGATGGATAACCTGGCTTCGAAAGGTATCGATAAACAACTAATCGCACAGCAGGCGATTGTGACACCTTCTTGTGGAACGGGTTCCATGGACCCGGAGGATGCGGAAAGAGTGTTTGAAATGGTATCTCTCTTATCAAAAGCCATGCGGGAAAAGTATAAATTCTAATCAAAAGTTTTTGCGGGGGTCCAGGGGGCGGTTTTTTCAAAAAGAGCCCCCTGGCCGCCGGAGGCACTAATTATGAAAATCGCAATATCGGGTAAAGGCGGCGTCGGGAAATCCACCCTGGCCGCTGCTCTCGCTCTTTTACTGGCGCGTCAAGGCCAGAAAGTCCTGGCTGTCGACGCCGACCCGGATGCCAACCTGGCCGCTGCTTTAGGTATCCCCCAGGAAAAACAAAAGGAAATCATCCCTATCTCCAAACAAGTGGCACTGATCGAAGAACGAACCGGCGCGAAGGTCAAACAATACGGCCAGATTTTTAAACTCAACCCGGAAGTTTCCGATATTGCCGACAAATACGCATTTATACACGAAGGCGTCGCCTTGCTGGTTCTTGGCGCAGTAGAACAGGGCGGCAGCGGCTGCGCCTGCCCGGAAAATGTCCTGATCCGCGCCCTGGTTATGGACCTAATCTTAAACAAAAATGAAGCGCTAATAATGGATATGGAAGCCGGCGTCGAACACCTGGGCCGCGCTACCACCCGCGGCGTGGATTGCATGATCGTCGTCATCGAACCCGGTCAACGCTCCATCGATTCCGCTTATAAAATTATCCGCATGGCCCACGAAATCGGCCTGGAAAATCTCCGCTTCGTGGCTAATAAAGTTGACGGAACCAACGATGAACAGTTTATTCGTAATGCTTTTCCAAATAATGAGCTAATGGGAATCATCCCTTATTCGGAAGAAATCCGCCGGAACGATAGAAACGGTTTGTCTGTTTTAGATAATATGAATAATGATTTGATGAACCGATTTATGGAAATTTTAAGGAAATTATTAGATGCCTCCGGCGGCCAGAAACCTTTTTGAAAAAAGGTTTCTGGACTTCCAAAAACTTCAGATGAGTTACTTAATCGCAGTTACCGGTAAAGGCGGCGTTGGCAAAACGACGATCGCCGCTCTTTTAATTAATCGCTTAATTGCACGGAATCGCAAACCGGTCCTGGCCGTGGACGCCGATCCCAATACCTGTCTGGACGCCGCCCTGGGAGTTTCTGTACAAAAAACAGTCGGCGGCGTGCGCGAAGAAGCCCGCGAAATTGCTTCCAAAGGCATGTCCATAGGTATTTCAAAACAAGAACTCCTGGAAATGAAAATCGCCGAATGCCTCGTCGAAGCAAAAGATTTCGATTTAATCGCCATGGGCCGACCCGAAGGCCCCGGCTGCTATTGCTATGCTAATAATGTTTTAAAGTCCGTGCTGGCTGAAATTTCTTCCAACTACCCTTATGTCGTACTGGATAACGAAGCTGGCCTGGAAAACCTTTCGCGCCGAATCGTGCAAGAAGTGGACTTGCTAATCATGGCGGCCGACCCATCGCGAATGGGCCTGGAAACGATCAAACGTCTTCACGGGCTAGCCCGGGAAATGGACTTGAAATACAAACAGTTAGCCATAATTGTTAACCGCCTCCGGGGAAATGAGTTACCTGCGTATATTAATGATATAAAGGTTGTGACGGGGGCCGAGTTTGTCGTTGGGTTGCCGGATGATGGGGAATTGGCAGAATTAGCGGAAAGTGGTAAAAACATTGAAATGATTTCCCCTGACAATATACTAATAAAGCAGATAGATGAACTTTTAACAAAAGTTTTTGGCTCCACCTTTTTACAAAAAGGTGGGCCGCCGGAGGCCACAGTATGAAAAAAGTTTATTGCCAGATAGAGAAATGTTTAGCCTGCCGGTCATGTGAGCTGGCGTGTGCAGCGGCGCATTCGGAATCGAAAGATATTGTCGGCGCTTTGCAGGAGAAGGAAATGCCCAGGTCCCGTGTTCGCGTAGAATTTATCGATGAAAAAGGAACTTTGCAGCGGGTACGGGCAGTGGCGGTCCAGTGCCGGCATTGTGAAGAGCCGTTGTGTGAGCAAGCGTGTATTTCCGGCGGTATTCATCGAGATGAAGAGACCGGCGACATCGTGGTCCGGTTGGATAAATGCGTGGGTTGTTGGTCCTGTATTATGGTTTGCCCGGTGGGGGCTATCGTTAAAAACGAGAATATGCATCAAGCTTTGAAATGTGATTTCTGCCCGGACCTGGAAACCCCGGCGTGTATTGTTGCCTGTCCTACCGGCGCTTTGGTATATTGCGAGCCGGAAGAAATGGCCAAGGAGCAGTTATGAATATTTTAATTATCGGTAACAGCGCCGCCGGTACAGCGGCGATTGAGTCGATTCGTAAACATGACCGGCAGAGTTCTATTACCCAGTTATCGGATGAAGCCCAGCCCCTTTATTCCAGGTGCCTTCTTACTTATTATTTATCAGGTTCCATCGATAGGGAGAAATTGTTGTACCGCGAAGAGGGTTTTCATAAAAAGATGGGGGTAGATTTGCATACCGGGCCGGGATTTCGGGTGGTGGATTTAAATCCGGCCCAGCGCCGGGTGACCTGTGATAATGGTCGTACATTTTATTATGATAAGTTACTGATCGCCACGGGGGCTTCGCCCAAGGTTCCGGACAATTTGCCCTTTGATAAAGGCATTTTTGTACTGCGTCATTTAGCGGATGTGGAAGAAATAAAGCAATACCTCCGGGACGTGGGAGCGAAGCGCGCCGTGGTTTCCGGGGGCGGATTAGTGGGCATCAAATCCGCGGCCGCGTTGAATGAGTGCGGGTTACATACCACCCTGGCGATAAGTTCTCAACAGGTATTATCCCAGGTCCTGGATTATGATGCGGCGCAAATTATCGGCAGGCAGCTCCGGGAGAACAATATTGAAATACTTCAGCCGGCCGGTATAACGGAAATTATAAGTCGCGATAACCGGTTAAAGGGTGTGAAGACAGACCAGGGCCGGGAGTTGGATTGTGATGTTTTGATCGTGGCCAAGGGTGTGGCGCCCAATGTCCGTTTGGCGAAAGCCGCCGGGATTGGTGTGCGCAGGGGGATTGTCATCGATTCGTTTATGCAAACGGACCACGAAAATATTTATGCTGCCGGTGATGTGGCTGAGGCTTTTGATATGGCCATCGAAGATTATACTATTAATGCGTTGTGGACGTGTGCTGTTCAGCAGGGGCGTATTGCCGGGCTTAATATGGCCGGGAAGAAAACTAGTTATAATGACATTATTAGTATGAATTCGTTTAATGTGTATGATATTTCTATTATCTCGTTTGGCGTCACTTCGCCGAAGGATGAATCCGAATACAGTGTATTGACGTTGAATCAGGCGGAGCGGAATATTTATAAAAAAATTGTTATTGATAGGGATAATCATATTAAAGGTATTATCCTGTTGGGGAAAATCGCCAGCGCCGGTGTGTTGTTGTCGTTGATCCAGCGGAGAGTGGATGTATCGGTATTTAAGGATGAGTTATTGAGTGATAAGTTTAATTATGGAACGTTGGTAAAGTATGGTGTGGAAAAGGAATAATCAAAAATTTTTGGTGGGTCCAGGGCCCCTTTTTATAAAAAGGGGCCCTGGCCGTCGGAGACAAGAATGAGACAAAAAAGTTTAGATGAAGCTGTTAATTATATGCTGGAGAAAGCCGGTCAGGAAGGAATAGAAACCGTTTGGGACCGCTCGGAACAGCAAGAGCCGCGCTGCGGTTTCGGCGAGTTGGGCATTTGCTGCCGCAATTGTTACATGGGACCATGTCGCATCGATCCCTTTGGTACAGGCGCCCAGAGAGGCGTATGTGGGGCGACGGCGGAAATTATTGTTGCCCGGAATTTTGGCCGGATGATTGCCGCCGGGGCCGCCGCCCATTCCGATCACGGCCGCGATGTGGCCAATGCGTTACTTTTAGCCGCTACCCACCCCGATGCCGGATACAGTATTAAAGACGTTGCTAAATTACGGAAAGTAGCCCAGGTTTTGGGCGTATCCGCTGAAGGTAAAACAAAAGAAGAGCTTGGCCGTGAAGTAGCGGAAAAGGCGCTGGAGAATTTCGGGCGTCAAGAAGGGGAAGTACCTTTTATTAGTTTGGCGCCGGAAGCGAGGCAAGCCATCTGGCGCAAATTGGACATCGTGCCCCACGGCATCGATCGCGA
>JAUPLE010000232.1 GCA_030837085.1 Acidobacteriota bacterium
GTCCCAGTTGTCTTAGTTCTGTTTTTGAGGCTTTTTTCATCCTGGCTTTAATGTTATTGATCGAGCGAAATATCTCCATCTCTTTGTCTATATAATGTTTGAACCCAGGATCACCAGCAGCAATAGTTTCTCTTGCCCCTCTCCGGGCCATCATTTCAGCAAAAATCATACTTTTGGCTTTCTCAGCAATCTCGAAGGTATTTTTGTAATTCTCCATGTACAGACGAAATTCAGCCAAGTTTTTCAGGGCGCTAATAGAATCAGGTGCATAAGATAACCGGAAATCGTTGCCGGTCAGATCGAAGCGAACTTTATCGTACATGTCGATCAAGGCGTCGAAGAGTGTGTCGTTTTTAAAAAGAATGCATTCATATAGAAGTCTTAAAAACGTCAATGTTCCTTCGCCTTCCATAAAACCGGCTTCTGGGTTCACTTCATACTCTTTTACAAAGTAGTCTTTCCTATAGTATGAATTCAACTTTTTTTTTATAGCTTCTAGCATTTCAAGGGCTGCTGGATCTGTCTCTTGAATGCCTTTAGGTAAAGATTTCTCAAAAGATCCCTTCAAAAATTCAATGGATTTTTCCCTTTCTTTCATCTTTGATTGAATAGTTAAAAGATCATCCAGGGCACTTTTTTTCCCCCCGGATTTGTCAGGTTCCTCCTTTGATTGGGGATAGACTAATAAGATTAAAAACACCATAAACCCGCTATAAATTAAAACTTTTTTCAAATTATTCCTCCTATAATTTCTTTTGTAAGTTACCATTATACATATCCGGAAAAATTTTTAAATACCTCCTTCTATTCTGAATTCATTTATAAGCTAAACTTTCTTCTCTTCTTCTCCTTTCACTCCTTCTCCTTAAAAAAAACAATATGTGAACTTCTATTCTTATCTTCTTTTTTCTTGACTTATGTTCGATTTTTCTTTAAAATATGCCCATGAAAAATGTTTTTGCCACACTTGACCTGTCCGCCATCGGCCACATCTGTCAAAATGACGCTCTATTGGTGGCATACGTAAACCGTTTCAACGGTCTATAATTTTACCCCCCCCACTTCAATTAAATCCCTAAAAGCACTTTCCATATTTACCTTTGTGCTTTTGTAATTCAAAAGGAGGTGAATCGATGAAACCATTTTTCGGCAGTAAAAAAAGAACCTGGGGGCTGCGCCTCGACATCCTGACCGAGGATGAACTTGAAGATATCCACCTGGCTACCCTGGAACTGCTGCAAAAGACTGGTATTTTCGTGGAGAACAGCGAAGCCCTGGACCTTTTCGCTAACGCCGGCGCCCAGGTCAACCACCAAACCAAAATGGTCAAAATCCCTCCCCACCTGGTAGACGAATCGATCCGTTCGGCGCCGTCACGGGTCACCCTCTACGGTCGAAATCCGAAACATGACCTGGTGTTGGACACGACGCGGGTTCATTTTACCAATTTCAGCGAAGGCGTGATGGTAGTAGACCCTTATACGGGCGAGCTGCGCGAACCAATGAAAAAAGACCTGGAAAACGCGGCCCGCGTCATCGATTACCTTGATGACATTGATTTCTGTGAAAAAGCCCTGGGCGCTCACGATGTGGACCAAACCTATGTCCCCCTCCACAACGCCGAAGCAATCCTGCCCAATACGTCTAAACACTGCGCTTTCGGCCCGGGCAACGGGAAACTACTGCACAAAATCATCGATATGGGCATTGCTATTGCCGGGAGCGAAGAGAAATTTTATGAGCGGCCCATGATCTCCTTTACCACCTGCCCGGTGAGCCCGTTGAAATTGATCGATGATGTCTGTCAGATTATCATGGAGTCTGCTCGCACGGGTACGGTTTGTAATATTTTATCCATGGCCATGGCCGGCGCAACCGCGCCGGTAACGCTGGCCGGCGCGCTGGTGACGCACAACGCGGAAATCCTGGGCGGCATTACGCTGAGTCAACTGGCCCGCAAAGGTGCGCCCGTGATTTACGGCAGTTCCACCACGGCCATGGACCTGCGAATGGGAACGGCGTCGGTAGGTACACCGGAGGCGGGCCTGGTAAGCGGGGCCGTAGCTTGCATCGCCCGCTATTATAAGATTCCCAGCTACGTCGGCGGCACGTAGGGAGACAGTAAAGTCTCCGATGTCCAGGTTGGACATGAGAAAACTCTCACGGGGCTGATACCGGCATTGGCAGGCGCCAATATGATATACGGCCTGGGTATGCTTGAGAGCGGCATCACGTTTGACTTCGGACAATTGTTATTGGATGCGGAAATTGCACGCATGATTAAACACACGGTCAAGGGCATCCCGGTGGACGACGAGTCCCTGGCCGTGGATGTGATCCGGGAAATCGGTCCTTTTGGGAATTTCCTGGTGCATAAGCATACGGTGCAGCGTATGCGTTCGCAATCGCAGCCTGAATTTATTGATCGCACGATGCGCGAGGTATGGGAACGAAAAGGGGCGCACCTTCCCCACCAGAAAGCAATGCTCAAGGTGAGGAAAATCCTGGAGACCCATAAACCGGAACCCTTACCGCAGCATGTGCTGGATAAAATCCGGTCTATTGTAATGGAAACAGAAAAAAAATGAAATAACCAGAAACCCTTTCTCGAAACCATCACGGATGGACAGTTTCTGGACTTCCTAAAGCTTTTAATTATTTGAAGTTTTTGGGGGTGTTGGGCCCGCGCCCTCCGTGAGGGCTTTTCAAAAGGGTCCTGACCCGCCGGAGGCAAAAGTAATGAAGGAGAAACATGATAGATAAAATCCTAACCCGCATGGGTGACGGTGAGCGCGTTTTGATGGCGCCAACTGCCATCAAAGAAGACATCGCCGCCGGGACCGAAGACGCCGCCCGAAAAGCTAAAATTCCCCAACTAACCCAGGAAGAACAAGAACAACTCTTCGAAATTATGGCCGACCCTTCCCGCACAGTGGGAGTGTCCCCCGGCGAAGAAGTCATCGTTACCGATGACGCAGGCACCATGAGTTTCTATACCTGCCAGGACGGCGGCGGCGTCGGCCTGCCCTTGAGCCGGATGCAGGCAATCCTGACCTACGAACGCGCCTGCGGCGCGGATACCACCTCCATGGGACACAACGATTACAGCTTCAAACCGGTGAAACCGATTATCAATTTCGAAATGAATGAGTATTACACGACCTCCCAGGCCACTACCGTGCCTTTCTTTTACGGCGCGCAGCCCAATATGGGCCGGTATTATCAGCCGGATGGTCCGTGTCCCAACCCCGGGGAGTTAATGCCGGCCGGAAAAATACAGGAAGCGCGCGATGCGCAGGAAATGGCCGCGGAATACCTGGAAAAAGACCTGGTATTCGTGGCTAAAAAAATGGCTTCCGTCGGCTGCGAAGGTCTCAATTTCGATACCTCCGGTTCCGCCGGCGACGCGGATTTCATGGCTACCCTGAAAGCGGTCAGGAAGTTGAAAAAAGAACTGGACCACATGCCTATTATCGTGGGCAGCGCCAACGAGTTTATACTGGGCATGCATGGGGCGGCGAAATTCGATCATCACCGGTTGGCGGGTATGTACCCGCATCAGCAAGTCAAGGTAGTGGAAGCGGCCGGCGCGGATGTTTACGGCGTGGCCGTGGGCACTAATACGAATGAATCGGTGGCCTGGAACCTGGCCCGGACATTGACTTTTGTCAGGGAAACCGTTAAAACAGCGCAAATCCCGGTGCATGTGAATGTAGGGATGGGCGTTGGCGGAGTGCCCATGATGGAGGCCCCGCCGGTGGATAGTGTGACGCGGGTGTCGAAGGCGCTGGCGCAGATCGGCAAAATTGACGGTTTGTAGATTGGCGTAGGCGACCCCATGGGCATGCATATGGCTCATATCATGTCTTCAGGGATGGGGGGTTTGCGGACTGCCGGAGACCTGGTGGCCTGGATGCAAATCTCCCGGAAGATGAAGATTAATGACGCCAAACAATATGTGGCCCAGAAACTGTGTATTGGGGTTTTGGACCTGTGCGATGAGGAGGTAA
This sequence comes from Acidobacteriota bacterium, assembly GCA_030837085.1. Taxonomy (GTDB): domain Bacteria; phylum Acidobacteriota; class Aminicenantia; order UBA2199; family UBA2199; genus JAKAGC01. The sequence goes on from JAUPLE010000232.1 coordinate 4,011, forward strand.
TGCGCCGGATCAGGGAGGACCTGGGCATCGGTATTATCACTTCCGTGGCGGGCAGCCCCAAAGGTATCCGGGCAAAGATCAAGATCGCTGATTTGTTGGAAATCCCCATTAATTCAGTAACATTGTTTAAATCGCAAATCGGAAAATGAACA
>JAUPLE010000233.1 GCA_030837085.1 Acidobacteriota bacterium
ATACTGCTGTAACCGGCTTCTTCAAATGAAACCACCAATGCGATGTATTTACCTTCGGCGTTGAGTTTCCTGGCCAGTGCATGAAGATAGGTGGTTTTCCCCGTTTGCCTGGGCGCATGAAGGGTGAAATAAAGTTTTTGTTCGATTAATTGCTCGATATCTTGCATTCTTTTGAGAGGATCCACCATATAATGATCCTCCGGGAAACACAATCCCGCGGTATTAAAGGTTTTTTCTTGTTATTGCTTCGTTCGTAGTCATGGCCATACGTTAACCATAAGACAAATCGAAAAAATAGTCAACTCTTTTTCCCACAATAGGGTGCGGACGCTGCCCGCTTAAAAAAGCTTGACTCTTTTTTCGTATCGTATACAATATATAATTATGAAAGATACTTATGAAAATCCGCAAATTGAAATATAGGAGTTAATATGATTGAGATTATCGATAAAGTGGTTGATCAAGCAACACTGCAAAAGAGCGTGAAACGGTTCCGTGAGAAAGGGATTATTCTACCGACCTTTGCGCAAATGAAGAACCCGGACTTGGTCCCAATAAAAATAAAAGAAAAATTGAAACATATCGGCCTGTGGGACCGCCACCCATTGAATCTTTTCAGGATTACCTGGAAGAATGAACCCAAAGAAAAAGGCGGGTTGTTTGGGGAAGTTAATTATATAGAACTGCCGCGGGAGTTGACCGGCATTGCCGCACGAGTCGTGGCGTTGGTTGGCAAATATTTCCCCACCGGCGCACATAAAGTGGGCGCCGCTTACGGCTGCCTGGCCCCCCGGATCATTACCGGCGGCTTTGATCCCACTTATCATAAAGCCGTATGGCCTTCCACCGGGAATTACTGCCGCGGCGGCGCTTTCGATTCTTTTCTGATGGGCTGCACTGCCGTGGCCATCCTACCTGAAGAAATGAGTAAAGAGCGGTTCGAATGGCTGGCAGAAATCGGCGCCGAAGTCATCGCCACCCCCGGATGCGAATCCAATGTCAAAGAAATCTATGATAAATGCTGGGAAATCCGCAGGACCCGGCCCGATTGCATTATCTTTAACCAGTTCGATGAATTCGGAAATCCCGCCTGGCATTATACGGTCACCGGCTCTGCCATCGAAGAAGTTTATAACAAGATAAAAAATGAAAAGAGCATGCTGGCGGCGTATGTGTCTGCTACGGGTTCCGCCGGGACGATCGGCGCCGGGGATTATTTGCGGACGCTGTTCCCCTTCATCAAAGTCGCGGCATCCGAAGCGCTCCAATGCCCCACTCTATTGTATAACGGTTTCGGTGGCCACCGCATCGAAGGCATCGGCGATAAACACGTCCCCTGGGTGCACAATGTCAGGAATACCAACCTGGTCACTGCCATCGATGACGAATACTGTATGCGCCTTTTCCGGTTATTTAACGAAGAAAAAGGTAAAAATCTATTACTGGATTCCGGCGTCCCAGCAGATATGGTCGATAAGTTGGATTTGTTAGGTATCTCCTCCATTGCCAATCTGCTGTCGGCGCTCAAAACGGCAAAATACTTTGAAATGACTGCTGATGATATTATCTTTACCGTTTTCACCGATTCAGCCGACATGTACCGCTCGCGGCTCCTGGAATTGGAAGCGGAGCGCGGCGAATACTCCACGATACAGGCGGTCAAAGACCTGGAAAAATGCCTCCACGGTATCACCATCGATCACACCAGGGAATTGACTTATATGGATCAAAAAACAATCCATAACCTGAAATACTTTACCTGGAGAGAACAACAAGAAAAAGAAGTGGAAGACCTGGACCAATTATGGTATGACCGGGAAATCTGGCAAAAGATTTTTCGCCAGCCTGCCCGGTGGGATCAATTGATTGAAGAATTCAACGGGATGACCGGATTATTGAAAGAATTATAAAGGAAAACAAATAGAATATGGCCACAAAGGTGCAACGTCAAAAATCGAAAAAAAAGAATTCCCACCGGGATTCTTATTTAATAAAGAACGGGCATGTAATAACCGCCGTGGATTCTTTTAAGGGGGATATACTTGTAGCTGACGGCAAAATCCAGTTATTGGGCAAACACCTTGAAGTAATCGAGCCGGGGGCAAAGGTTATCGATGCCACGGGACTATATGTGTTGCCTGGCGGAGTTGATCCCCATGTGCATATGGAGTTGCCCATCAGCGGCGGCCAGTTTTCCGCCGATGATTTTGAAACCGGGACTCGCGCCGCCATTGCCGGGGGAACGACTTCCATTATCGATTTTGTCACGCCGGAACCGGGGCAGCCGCTGCTGGAAGCGTTATATGAAAGAAAAGAAGCGGCCAAAAAATCTCTCTGCGATTACGGCCTGCATATGAGCATTACCTCCTGGAATGAAAATATCCCCGAAGAAATGCGGCAGTGTGTCGAACAAGAAGGTATTTCTTCTTTTAAGGTGTATATGGCTTACAAGGAGACCATCGGCCTGGATGATAAATATATCCTGGCGGTCATGGTAGAAGCGGCGAAATATAAAGCCCGGGTAATGGTACACTGCGAATATGATGAGATTATCGCTTACTTGCGGAAGAAATTTATCTCCGGGGGGAAAACCGAACCCAAATATCATGCCCTGTCCCGTCCCGTGGGTGCGGAAGAAGATGCCGTATCCCGCGTCGTGTTAATGGCTGCGACAGCCGGATGTCCCCTTTATATAGTTCATCTTTCCACGGTGCGCGCATTATTCAGGGTATTCCAAATAACGCCAGAGGAACTGGATGCCGTGGTGGAAACCTGCCCCCAATACTTGTTGTTGGACAGGAGCGAGTACGAGCGGGCGGGTTTTGAGGGGGCGGCTTATGTGATGAGTCCTCCCCTGCGTACGGTGGCGGATAGAGAGTTCCTATGGAAAGCCCTGGGGGATAATAGGGTCCAGGTGGTGGCTACGGATCATTGCCCTTTTAATATGAAAGGCCAGAAAGACAGGGGCAGCGATGATTTCACAAAGATACCCGGGGGGGCGGCCGGAGTGCAGCACCGCATGGCGCTGTTGTATACTTATGGTGTACTGGAGAAAAAAATTTCCCTGAACCAGTTGGTGGCGCTCACTTCTACGATGCCGGCCAGGGTATTCGGGCTATATCCGCGGAAGGGCGCCCTGGTAAAGGGGGCTGATGCGGATATACTTTTATGGGACCCGCGTGCGGAGGATATCATTTCCGCCAAAACGCATCTTCACCATTGTGATAATAGCATTTACGAAGGATTTCGTACCAGGGGCAAGCCGCATATGGTAATGATTAACGGCAAAATTGCCTACGAGCAGGGCGTCGTAAAATGTGAAAAAGGTTCGGGTCATTATCTGAAGCGGTAGTAAATTAGAATTCCTGGGATAGTGAGAGGGTAAGAAAAACAATCAGTGTAAATCAGTGTAATCAGTGGACAAGTGTTTTTAATTCGTGGTAATTCGTGGAATTCGTGGGCTTGTCTTTTGTTATGGATAGAAAAAAGGTTGGTTTTTGATAGCATCCAGGCATTCGTCTATGGTTAAATCGATGAAAATCTTTTCCCATTTTCCGGTTTGGCTCATGTAGGAGAGATTGAAACGGACATCGCCTACATAGTCCAGGCGGGCAAATTTCGATTCGAAAGTGGTTTTTTGGGCGTTAGGGTCGGGAAGGTGGTATTGGGCGCAGAAGTAAAAGTAATGGCCTTGCCATTTGGAATAAATATCCACGATGTAGTTTGAGTTTTGATTTTCTTGTGAAGGGGTCATGTACGCCGGTTTAAGTACCGTATCGATAAGAATTTTTGCCTGATTTTCCAATTTAAGTTTAAGGTCATCCGGGGCTTTGGCTTTAGGAACTTTTATTAGCCTGTGTCCGGCCACCTTTTTTGAATTCGTCGTCATTGGTTTTCAATTTCCAAGAGCTTTTAGAATTGCTTTTTTAAATTCCGGGTTGATCTTGACGCCGTTGGCTTCGGCCTGGGTCAGGTAGTCCAGCGCTTTTTGATATTTTTTGATCATAAAATAGAGACTGGCCAGGTTATTGCTGGCGTTGCCGTGCAAGGGGTTTAGTTTTAAGGCTTCGATGTAATTGGCATGGGCTTCATTGAATTTCTTCAATTTCATGAAAATATTGCCGTTAAAATAACAATAATCGGCGGACATCTCCGATACAAGGGGAAGGGGTTCAGTCATCCGGGAATTAATTATTTCGATTTTAGTCTTAGTCTTTTCAATTTGCTCCTTATTCGTTATAGTAGGCAGGGCATTCTGAAGATTCTGTTTTTCGATTCTCAATTCATCCAGGTATTTTTGCTGGGACGCCACCAGGAGATCGGCCATGAATTTGTAGTTTGCTTTGGCTTTATTAATATGGTTCAATGCTTTCTCAAAATCTCCTTTTTGATAATAAATTTGCGAGAGGAAATAATCCGTCTGGGAATAGTTGGGAAAACTTTCCAGGCATTCCAGGAGCGCCTCTTCCGCTTTGTCGTATTTTTCTTTTAGAAAGAGGTCCTGGCCTTTTTCAAACATCCGTTTGGCCAGTTTGAATTTCTGGAACGTGTTTTCGTCCATTTTGAACGCTTCCTGGCAGAAGGCGTATTCGATTCCTATAAATAAAAAAAATACCAATAATAGCAGTGGGATAGCGCTGCGGCTCATTTTTTTGCACCCTGTTGGTTTTTTGTTGGCGGCCATTTTTGTCCTCCATTTATAATTCTATTTTACGAAAGTTAATTATACAATAAAAATCTTTGGGAAGCCATCCGCAACAAGCTGTAAATTTTACATTGTCTCCTGAGGGCGCCTCACGACATTCCATAAAGTTTGCACTGTCTCCCGGAAGGCTTCCGCAACACCCTGTGAATTCCGCACTGTCTTCGGGAAGCCTTCCGCAACACACTCTAAAGTCCGCACTGTCTTCCGGAAGCCTTCCGCAACATCCCGTAAACTTTGCATTGTCTTCGGGAAGCCTTCCGCAACATCCCGTAAAGTCTGCACTGTGTCCCGGGAGCCTTCC